>NZ_JBHUYK010000008.1:0-237555 GCF_042668615.1 Nocardia sp. NPDC057272
GAACGAATGTCGTTCGGGGCCGGTCGCGTTTCTGGCTCAGGACTCGCGAGGTTCGGGCTCGGGCGTGACGATCGACCAGGCGGCGTGCGGGATGTAGCTTTCCTGCCCGGTGGCGATGTCACGGGCCAAAATCGGCAGCTGCACCTCGATGCCGATCAGGCGCAGGTCCGGTTCCGGCTTCGACTCGATGGTGAGAGCCCTGGCGCGGTCCGGGTAGTCGGCGAAGCTGAGCACCCGGTCCAGCTGCTCGCCGCTGGGGCGCTGGTAGATCAGCTGGATGAGCCAGGGAGATTCGGCGACCGCGTCGGGCAGCGAGAGCTGTACGGGGTCACCGGCGGGGACCTCCAGCGGCGTGGTCTCGCCGTACCGGCAATTCTCCATCCGCACCGTGCAGTACATGAACGGGTCGACCGTGATGGTCGTGCCGTGCGCGTACGCGGTGAGCTGCGGGGTGTGCGCGGGCGCCTTCGATACCGCCACCCCCACCCACACCGCGGTCACCGCGACGACCGCGAACAGTCCGGCCGCGACCAGCGCGACGATCGTTCGAGCGTTGAGCTTGCTCACCAGGTGGGGTCTCCTGTCCCTCTCGGATGGGTGCTGGGCACTTCCTGCTCGACGTGCTGGGGGCGATTGCCGCCGAGGCCCGGCAGCAGCGAGTGCCCGGTATAGCTGACGAACGTCTGGAGCAGTCCGGCCAGCAGGATCACGCTGATCAAGGCGAAACCCTTCCAGTATTCGATCGGCATCAGCACACCGGCCGCCCCGCCGACGACCCAGCTCAGTTGCAGCACGGTCTCCGAGCGGCCGAACCCGGACGCGATCGATTCCGGTGGGAGGTCGTCCTGGATGGCGGCATCGAGGGAGACCTTCGCGAGCGCGCTGGCCGCGGAGGCCACCAGTGCGGCTACGGCGGCGCCGAACAGATTTCCGGTGAACGCGGCGAACAGCGCGACCACCGCGCACGCGCCGGTGCAGCCGAGGACCACCGGCGACGGCCTGCCCAATTGCAGCCGGGCGCCGGTCGCGTTGCCGCCGAAGTTGCCGATGGCCGCCGCGGCGCCGACCAGGCCGAGCATCGCCGCCTGTTCGCTGGGACTGCCGCCCGAACCCTTGGCGACGAAGGCGATGTAGAAGGTGAGGAAGCCGGTGAGCACGCGAATCGAACTGTTGCCCCACAGGCCGGTCACCACGGCGCGGCCCAGCGGCTGACGCCGTTTGCGCGGCGGCACCGCGGACTGCTCGCCGCGGTAGATGACCTCGGTGTGCGCGTCGGGGCCGTGGTAGGTCAGCGTCGCGGGGACCTCTCCCTCGGTCACCTCGACCCAGCGCGGAATCCGCAAGCTGAGGAACACCCCCGCGACGGCGATGCCGGTGGCGAAGATCAACGCGCCGGTGGAACCCGCGATGAGGGCGGTGAGCGCGGCCAGGGCGCCCGCGCCGATGGTTCCGCCGACCAGGCCGAACACGGTCAGCCGGGAATTGGTGCGCACCAGGTCGATATCCGGTGGGAGCACGCGTGGCGTCACCGCGCTCTTGAGCACGGCGAAGGATTTCGAACCGACCATCATGCACAGCGCCAGCGGATACAGGCCCCAGGTGTCGATGTTGAAGATCAACAGCAGCGCGAAGCCCGCGCGCAGGCCGAAGGTCGTCGCCAGCGCGAGCCTGCGACCGCGTTGCAGCCGGTCGAGCAGCGGGCCGATCAGCGGCGCGATCAGCGCGAACGGCGCGATGGTGATCAGCAGGTACAGAGCGACCTTGGTTTTGGATTCGGCGGTGGCGCTGGCGAAGAACAGGGTGTTGGCCAGGGCGACCGCGATCGCGGCGTCGAGCGCGAAGTTCGCCATGGTGGCGTAGGTGAGCGCGGTCAGGCCGGACTGGTCGGCGCCGTCGGCCTTGGCGGCGCGCTGGAAGGTGGCGATGCCGCGTTCGGTGAGTTCGCGGCTGCGCATGGCGGCTACGCGGGTGACGGTGAGTTTCCGGGGGACGCGCTGGTCGACCTGGTCGTCGACGCCTTCGTCGCGAGGAAAGGGACGGGTACCCGCCGGGCCGGAGTCGTCCACGGGGTGGTCGGCGCGCCATTGCTCGTCGCGGGGCGCGGGGGGTCGGCCCCGATCGTCGACCGGCGGCCGGTCGTGCGGATGCTCGGCGCGTGGTGCGGCCGGTCGGCCCCGGTCGTCGAAGGGTGGCCGGCGCTTCGGATAGTCGTCCGGTGTGCGCCCGGCGGGCGCCGCGTTCGGCACGGGCGTGGTCGGGGCGGCCGGGTCGACGGGGCGGTGGCGCCGGAACAGGCTTTTCGACCGGACCGTCGGCGGCTCGGCGGGCAGCGGCCGTTCGGGCCGGGGGAAGACCTTGCGCGGTGCGCGCGGCGGGTACTGCCCGTAGCCGGGGTGTGGGTCGGCGGCAGTACCGTCCCGGCGACCACGGTCAGGACCGGATGGATCGCGGGGCGTAGTCACAAGTCCAATTCTGTCGCACTCGGGCGGCGCGTGTTCACTCGCGCCGCGGCAATGTCGGCCACATCGGGGTTATTTCCCGACGAAACGCACTTCGAACATGCGCGGCCAGTACTTGCCGGTCAGCAGGAACCGATCGGTGCCGGGCAGGTGAGCGATGCCGTTGAGCACATCGGTGCCCGCCCGTTCGGCGGGGGTGAGCAGTCCGCCCGCCTCGATGACGGCGAGAATCCGGCCGGTCTCGGGATCGATGCGCAGAATCTCGTCCGTCGGGTAGTTGTTCGCGTAGACCGTGCCGTCTTCCGCGCAGTCCAATTCGTTCGGCTTCGGATCGCGGTAGCCCGACAGCGTCACCGAACCGGTCTGCGCGAAGGTCACCGGGTCGCGGAAGGTGAGCGTGCCGGTGCCGTCGCTCATCACCAGCCGCTGTGGCTGTGCGCACAATCCCCAGCCCTCACCCTGATAGTCGGCGCGACCGGTCTCGGCCAGGGTGACCGGGTCGCGGGCGATGGCGAAACCGTCCTGCCAGGTCAGCTGCCACACGATCGCGCCCGCCCTGGTGATGCCCTCGCCGAACACGCGACCGGGCAGCTCGACGCGCGCTGTTTCGGCGCCCGTGCGCTGGTCGGCGGCCCGCGCGGACGACACGCCCCACATTCCGGTGCTCTCGTAGCGGACGCCGTCGACCACTTCCAGGCCCTGGGTGAAGGCCTGCGGATCGTGCGGTGACGAGCCGATCACCTCGACTCGCAACCGCGTCGGTCCGGGCTCCTCGGGACCGCTACAGGCCCCCGCGCCGAGCACACTGACCAGCACTGCGACGGCCAACGAACTGCGATTGCACTTCATACGGCAAAATGTATGCCGTGAGCGCAGTATCTGTTTCGGAGTCCGGCGTGCGTCCCGTTCTGGCCGACGCGGCCGAGGTCGCACGTCGTGCGCTCGTCGCGTTGGAACCCGACGGGGTAGGAGTCCATCTGGGGGTGAGCGCCGAGGACGACACCGCGGCCACCCACCGGTTCGAGGCGACCCTGCCCGGCTACCGCGGCTGGCAGTGGGCCGTCGTGGTCGCCGCGCCTCCCGGCGCCGACCACGCGACGGTGAGCGAGTCGGCGTTGCTGCCTGCCCTCGACGCCCTGATCGCCCCCGATTTCGTCCCGTGGGAGCAGCGGGTCCGCCCCGGCGACCTCGGCCCCGGCGACCTGCTCGCCGCCCCCGCCGACGACCCCCGTCTCGTTCCCGGCTACGTCGCCACCGGCGATCCGGTGATCGACGAAGTGGCCCGCGAGGTCGGCCTCGGTCGCGTCCAGGTGCTCAGCCTCGAAGGCCGCGCCGACGCCGCCCAGCGCTGGTTCGCCGAGTTCGGCCCCGACACCGAGATGGCGAAGGCCGCCCCAGGCACCTGCGGCATGTGCGGCTTCTACCTGCCGCTGGCCGGCGCCCTGCGCGAGTCCTTCGGTGTCTGCGGCAACGCGATGGGTGCCGACGGCCACGTCGTCCACATCGAATACGGCTGCGGCGCCCACTCCGACGTGGTGGCCCCCAGCGGCAACGGATCCCCGCTGTACGAGGCATTCGACGACCACGCGGTGGATTTCGTCGAGATCGTCCGCCCGGCTGTCGAGGACGCGATCGACAAGGCCACGTCCCAGACCGCTACCGCGGACTCGGCAACAGAGGCCGCGACCGAGCCTGCTGACGCCGACTCCACGACGGCGGTCGTGGAGGTTGTCGCCGAGACATCCGCCGACCCGGCGATCGAGGTCGTGGAGGTCGCGGCCGAAACGGTCGCCGCTGTCCCGCCGACCTCGGACACCGAGACCGAGCCGAGTTCCGCGGACTCGTCGACCGAGGTCGGCGAGGCCGCGGCGGAGCGGGCAGGCGACCGGCAGGAAACCGCCGAGGCCGAAGCGGTCGCCGCCGCGGACGCTGAGCGTTCCGCGCTCGCCGAGGGCGCTGTGCCGGAGTCGGCCGATGAGGTCGTCACCGCCGAAATCGCCTCGGATACCGGGGTTCCCGCCGAGACTGTCTCGGCCGAACCCGCCGTCGAGGCCGAACTCACCGTCGGCGACGGATCAGCCACCGCTGAGACCCCGGCCGCTGCGGATGCCGAGAGCTCTTCGGGCGCGTCAGACGAGGTAGCGACTGCTGCCGACGCGGTCACGGAGGCTGCACCTGCCGCCGAGGTTGTGGCGGGCGCCGAGGCTTCCGTCGAAGGCGAGGCCGCGGTGTCGGGCACGGAGGCTTCCGCTGAAGGCGAGGCCGCGGTGTCGGGCGATGCGGGTTCCGGCGAAGCGGCGGAGTCGGCTGATCTGAGCGAGCACGGATCGTCGGTGTCGCGCTGAACGGAGCGGGTGACCCGTTCGGTACCGCGGAGCTGCGGGCCGGAGTGCTTGCCGCGTGGCGGGATTCGCCGACGCGGTTACGCGAGGACAGTGCCAGCGAGGCGGATCTGGTGGCCGCGGGCTACCGGGATCGGCTGCTCACCGAGCTCGCGCAGAACGCGGCCGACGCCGCGGCGAAGGCCGGTGTCGCGGGCGAGCTGATCGTGCGGGTACTGGACGGTCGGCTACACGTCGCGAATACCGGTGCGCCGCTGAGTGTTTCCGGTGTGCACGCGCTGACGGCACTGCGTGCCTCCGGAAAGGCGGGCGCCGCCCAGGTCGGTCGTTTCGGTGTCGGCTTCACCGCGGTGCGGTCCGTCGGTGACGAGATCGAGGTCCGATCGACGACCGGATCGCTGCGCTTCTCCCGTGTCGCCACGCTGAACGCCTTGCACGACACCGGCATCGGCATCCCCCACGACCTCACCACGATCGCGCCCCCGGTCCTGCGCCTGGCCTGGCCGGTGCCGACCACCCCACTCGCGGGCACCGACACCGAAATCGTCGTACACCTGCGCGACGACATCGACCCCGAAGCCCTCCTCGACGCCATGCGAGCCGAGGCTCCCGACCTCCTCCTGGAACTACCGGCCCTCCAGCGCATCCGAATCGATACCGACCAATTCACCAGCGCGGTAAAGATTCTCGCCAACACTCGAGCCGCCGACGCCGTTCGTCCCGATGCCGCCCGGGCCGCTGTTCCCGCCACCGACGGCACAGCCGCAGCCGACGGACCGGACGCCGCGGACGAGCTCGACGCGAACCTGTCCGCCGCCGACCACCCCGGCACGCTCTCCCAGCTGACGATCACCCTCCCGTCCGGCGCACGCCGAGCGTGGTGGCAGTACCGCACTCCCAGAGCCCGCTGGCTACTCCCACTCCGCCACGGCCGCCCCGTCGCGACTGCCCCGGATGTCCTGCGCGCCCCCACTCGATCCGACGAGGAACTCTCGCTCCCCGCGATCCTGGTCGCCGATATCCCGATGCAGCCCGACCGCCGCCGCCTCCTTCCTGGCGCCCGCATCACCGAATTGGCCTCCGGATACGCGGATTTCGCCCGCGCGCTGCCGCCCCGGGACCGCCTCGTCCTGGTCCCCACGCCCGGCTTCGCCCGCAGCGAAGCGGACGCGATCCTGCGCGAAGCCGTCATCGCCGAGCTTCGTACCAACTCCTGGCTCCCGGTGTGCGCCACGCGCGACCACACCACAGCCGATCCGTCGGACCTCTCGGGGCCCGACTCACCGGCTTCGCCCGAGAATCTGCACCTGCCCGGACAATTCGGCACCGATGACGCCGCACAGAACAGCGCTCCCGACCTCGGGGACCTCTTCGCATCGGAGGAGCCCGGCACATCCGGCCGCAGCGTCGCGCCGCGATCAGGGCCCGGCACGTCGGCCTCGAACGACCTCCCGGATCTAGCGGCTCTCTTCGCATCCGAGGATGCCGTAGCGACCGGCGGCGACCGATCCCATCTCGCCTCGGGCGAATCCGCACCGCACAGCGATCGTTTCGCGCCGGAGGAGCCCACCTACGAACCGGTCGCAGCGGACTCGCCGTGCAGCACGCCGACCCGGGCGAGCGTATTTCCCGACCTCACACCGGAATTGGCCGCGTTCCTCGCCGAGATCACCGGACCGCTGGTGATTCCGGAGCTGTCCGGCCGTGCCGGTCAGGACAAGCTGGCGGTCCTCGATGTCCATCGGCTCGGCCCGGCCGCGGTGGCCGAGCGGTCGAGCGGACTGGAACGTGAACCACGCTGGTGGCGGCGGTTCTACGCCGCCCTGGAACCGTTCGTCGTCGATACCCGAACCGCCGAGGAATTCGGCGCGCTGGCCGTGCCGCTGACCGACGGGCGGCTGGTCACCGGGCCACGGACCGTAGTGCTCGACGATCAGCTCACGGTGGCCGTACCGGTGCACTGGGCGCGCCTGGTGCACCCGGATGCCACGCACCCGCTCCTCGGTCGGCTGGGGGCCCGCAGCGCGAGTTCGGATGACCTGCTCACCGATCCGGCCCTGCGCGACCTGCTCGAGCACGATCCGGCCGACCCGGACACGGTCGCCGCGGTGCTCCAGCTGGCTCCCTTCGCCTCCCCTGGCTCGCTGCCCGACTGGCTCGGCCTGCTCGAATTGCCCGACGAAACAGGTGAGCTGAGCCCCGCCGACGAACTGCTGCTGCCCGGCGCCCCGCTCGCCGAAGTGCTGGCATCCGACGCCCCCTTCGGCACCATCGCCGACGCTGCCGTCGCCGAGTACGGCGAGCAAGCCTTGCGCGCGATCGGTGTCGGCTGGGGTTTCGCGGTGCTCACCGATCCGGAACCGATCGGTCCCGACCACGACCTCGACGACGAACAGTCCTGGTGGGACAGCCTTTCCGAAGATCCCCGCGAGCTCGTCGCGGTCCGCGACCTCGACCTGGTCGACGAAGACCGCTGGCCGGAAGCGCTGCGCCACTTGCTGTCCGAGCCGCGCACCCGCGCCCTGCTCGCCGATCGCGACGGTTACACCACCTGGTGGTTGCACCGCCACGCCCATATCGACGGCATTCCGCTGGGTCGGCTCCACCACCCCGACGACAACGAATTCGACGGACTCCTGCCGGTATTCGCGGCCGTCGGCATCGAAGGCCCCGACCTCGATGCGCTGCGCCCCGCTCTCGTGCGCCCGGACATCATGTCCGCCGCGCTGGCCGAGGAACTCCTCGACGCACTGGCCGATCCGTCGAAATCCCCTGCCCCCGAGGTGATCGCCCGAACCAATGCCCGTCTGGCCGCCGCGGTCGCCTCCGGCGCCCTCGATCCGCGCGAACTGGATCTCCCCGAGCGGATCCGCGCACTGTCCGGCGACGTCGTCGACGCGAGTACCGCCATGGTTCTCGACCAGCCGTGCTTCGGATTGGTGGTTCCGCCGCAACGCCTCGTCGTCGGCGACACCGCGCACGCGGGGGCGTTGGCCACCCTGCTCGACCTTCCGCTGGTCTCGGAGGAGGTCAGCGCCGAGGTGCTCGGCACCGGGCGCCGAAGTACCTGGGCGGCGGAGCCTGTGGGCGTGGTGCTGCGTCAGCTGTGGTCGCCGCAGGATGTCACCGGCGAGCTGGTGCTGCACGAAACCCTCGAAGTGCATCTGCGCGGCGCGATCTCGGGCACTGTCCACGTCCCCTGGTGGTGCGAGGGCGACGTGACCCACGTGCAGGCGCCGCGCGGCTGATCTATTCCGCGTGCGTGGCGACCATCTCGGCGAGCAGATCGAGCTGAACCTGCACGGACTCGCTGTCGTCGTCGACCAGCCACCGCAGCACGATCCCGTCGATCACATTGAGGATGAACCGGCTCAGCGTCGCCACCGGCGTCTTCCACCGCGTCTCGGTCGCCTCGCTGCAATGGTTGATCACATCGGCGACGGTGCTGTCGTTGAACCCGTACTGCTCGCGGGCGATCGCCAGCTTGGCCGGCGTCGATTCACCCTCGCGCAGCGCGTAGGTGGTGGTCTCGTAGGTCAGCAACTGCCGTTCGGGAGTGGCTTCGATGTTGCGCCACATCAGTTCCAAACCGCGGCGCACCAATTTCTGAAGTGCTTCTTTTCCTGTTCCGGCGTCTTCCCATACCGTTTCATCGGCATCGACGGAATCGCGCAATTCCATCGAGAGCGCTTTGACCAGCTCGGTCATCAGCGCGTCCTTGTTTTCGAAACAGTAATGCACCACACCTAGCGAGACGCCTGCCGCTTGGGCGACATCGCGCGTGGTCACGCCCGCCACGCCCTTTTTCTCGGCGAGACCGATCGCTGCCTCGATCAGGTGGGCTCGTCGTTCTTCGACGCTCAATCGGGAGGACACTGTGCGAGTTAAGCGCTCACGCCACGAACAGTCAATTCGCCGGTCCGCCAGAAAATCCTGGACATTTGACCAGTTGATGTGGTTGTCTCCGAAATGGAAGTTGCGAAGGAGTCGCCCGATGTCCCTGTCCCGCCGCACCATGCTCGCTGCCTCGGCACTGGGTGCCACGGCACTGCCCATCATCTCGAAGAGGGGAATGCCGGTCGCACACGCGAATCCTGAGGGATTCGAATTCGGGCTCGGCAGTGCCGATCTCACGGGCCCGGCCGCGGAATGCGGCATGATGGGCTACTCCCAGCTCGAACAGACAACAGCGGGAATTCATCTGCGCCCACGCGCGCGTGCGTTCGTGATCGGTGCGCGCGGATTTCGGATCGCGTTCGTCGCGGTGGAGAACGGCGCGGTGTTCGCCTCGGTACACGGCGCGGTAATGCTCGCGCTCGCCCGCCGTTTCGGTGACCGGTATTCCGAGCGGAATGTCGTTCTCACCTCCACGCACACCCACGCCAGTTGTGGCGGCTCCGCGCACGACTACGCCTACACGCTGGCGACGCTGGGATTTCAGCAGCAGGTCTTCGACGCCGAGGTCGACGGAATCGTCGAGGCGATCGTGGCGGCCGACGCGGACTTCGCGCCGGGCGCCATCAGCCTGGGGCGCGCAGAACTCCACGACGCCAGCGTCAACCGCTCGCGCGTGGCCTTCGACCGCAATCCGGCCGCCGATCGCGCGGTCTTCCCCGACGCGATCGACCCCGCGGTGACCACGTTGGTGTTCGCCAGACAAGGCCGTCAGGTCGGCGCGCTCACCTGGTTCGCCACCCACAACACCTCGATGACCAACGCGAACCGCCTGATCAGCTCCGACAACAAGGGCTACGCGAGCTACGCCGCCGAGCACCTCGAGCACGGGGTCCGCCACCTCGACGGCGCCGGCTTCCTCGCCGCGTTCGCACAGACCAATGCCGGTGACATGTCGCCCAATCTCGGCCTCACGCCCGGCAACGGCCCGACCACCGACGAGTTCGACAACACCAGGATTCTGGGCGAACGCCAGCATCACGCGGCGAAGGAGGCGGCGGCGCGGGCAGCCGTACAGCAGGCCGAGGTCGCCTCGATCCTGTGCTACATCGATCTCGCCGCGCTCACGATCGACGGCCGCTTCACCCCCGACGGCGCCCCGCGACGCACGTCCCCGGCTGCGGCGGGTGTCTCCCTGGCGGCGGGCAGCGTCGAGGACGGCCCGGGCCTGCCCGGCGGCCCGATCCCCGAAGGGGTGCGCAATCCGATGGTCGACTTCCTCGGCGGCATCGACCACCCGCACCCCGCCTGGCTCGCCGATGCCCAGGCCCCCAAGGCGATCTTCGCCCCGCTCGGGCTGATGCCGCCCGTACCGTGGGTCCCGAATGTGGTGCCGATCCAGCTGATTCGCATCGGTGACCTGTATCTGGCCGCCGCGGGCGCGGAATTCACGATCGTCGCCGGGCTGCGCGTGCGCCGCGCGGTGGCGGCGGTGCTCGGCGTCGAGCTGGAACAGGTGCTGCTACAGGGCTATTCGAACAGCTACCACGAGTACGTCACCACCCCCGAGGAGTACGACTCGCAACAGTACGAGGGCGCTTCGACGCTGTTCGGCCGCTACACGCTGTGCGGGTATGTGCAGGAATTCACCAGACTGGCAGCGGCGTTCGCCGCGGGTCAGCCGGTCGGGCGCGGGCCGGCGCCACGCGATGTCTCCGAGCTGCAACCGAACTTCGCCGCCGCGCCAGGGCCCGACACGACCCCGCCCGGCCGTGGTTTCGGTGACGTCCTGATCCAGCCGTCAGCCTGCCGACGCGGCGAACAGGCGGCTGTCGAGTTCGTCTCGGCCCACCCGAAACACAATCCGCGCCGCGGTGACACCTTCCTGCACGTGCAGCGTAAGACCGCGGCGGGCTGGGAGCGGGTGGCCAACGAAGGTGAATGGGACGTCCGTTTCCACTGGCGCACAGCGGGCGCCTCGGTCTCGATCGCCCGCTTCACCTGGGACATCCCCGCGACGGCCGAACCCGGTGTGCACCGATTCGTGCACTACGCCGACGCACTGGGCGCCGACGGCACGCTTCGCCCGGTTGTCGGGACCAGCGACGAATTCGCGGTGAGCTAGTCGGTGTCGAGGCCCACCTGGGCGCCCTTGTCGCCGCGCCGCGCGGAACGCCGCTGCAACAGGAAGATCGACGACCCCAGCACGCCCACCACGAGCCCCATCAGGCACACCGGGCGGGCATCGGCCCAGCTCGCGTTCATCCACACGACCACGGTCGCGATGATCCACAGGGCGAAGCCACCCAGCACCACGGGGCGTGGGTCGACCAGGATTCTGGGCAGTTGAGGTATCTCGGGACTGACAGGTCCGGCGTCCATACCCAAACAGTAGCCGTGTGAAACCCGTCAGCCCAGCCGGATTTACCGTAGAGTTCTGCACTGTGACAACGCCATCGGACGTCCGTGCCCTGGCCGGTGACCTATCACTGGCCGTCGTGCGGCTCACGAGACACCTGCGCGGACGCCGTTCCGATGCGCAGATCTCGCTTACTCAGCTGTCGGCTCTGGCGACGCTGGCTCGTGATGGCGCGATGACGCCCGGCGCGCTGGCAGGCAAAGAACGCGTTCAACCACCGTCGATGACCCGCGTCATCGCCTCGCTCGCCGACCTCGACCTGGTCCAGCGCCGCCCGCACCCGACCGACGGCAGGCAGATCATCGTCTCGCTCTCGCCCGCCGGTCGCGCGCTGATCGCCGACGAGACCAATGCGCGCGAGGTATGGATGACCGGTCAGCTCGCCGGACTGCGCCCCGAGCAGATCGCGGTGCTCGGGGAAGCCGTCGGCATCATGAACCAGATCGTCGCCGAATCGGAGTGATCAGCTCGATTGGCGCGCCGCGTCGGCCGACACCACGTCATGGCCGAGCGGGAACAGTGACAGCGGCACCAGCTTGAGATTCGCCCAGGCGAACGGCAGGCCGATGATCGTCACCGCCAGCGCGATGCTGGTGAACACATGGCCCAGCGCCAGCCACCAGCCCGCGAAGACGAACCAGATCACATTGCCGATCAGCGAGCCCGCGCCCGCACCGGGTTTGTCGACGACGGTGCGGCCGAACGGCCACAGCACGTACCCGGCCAGGCGTAGCGAGGCGATCCCGAACGGGATGGTGACGATCAGGATGAAACAGATCAGTGCCGCGAGCAGGTACCCCAGCGCCATCCAGAACCCGCACAGCACCACCCACAGCACGTTCAAGATCAACTGGACAATCTTCATGCTTCCAGCATGCCAGGATTAGCCGGTGGCCGAAGTGATCGATATCGACGACCCCACCGACCCGCGCGTCGACGACTTCCGTGACCTGTCCAATGCCGACCGCAGGCCGGACCTGCCGGGCCGGAAAGGCCTGGTCATCGCCGAGGGCGTAGTGGTCGTGCAGCGGATGCTCGACTCGCGTTTCACGCCCAGCGCCCTGCTCGGCGTCGGGAAGCGTTTCGAGACCCTCGCGGGCGATCTGGCCGATCGCGATCTGCCGTACTACCGTGCGAGCGCGGAGGTGATGGCCGAGGTGGTCGGCTTCCATCTCAATCGCGGCGTACTCGCCGTGGCGCCGCGTCCGGCGGAGCTCACCGTCGACGAGGTGCTCGACGGCGCCCGCACGGTGGCGGTCCTGGAGGGCGTCAACGACCACGAGAACCTGGGTTCGATGTTCCGCAACGCCGCCGGGCTCGGCGCGGACGCGGTGCTGTTCGGCGACCGGTGCGCCGATCCGCTCTATCGGCGAGCGGTACGGGTGTCGATGGGGCATGTCCTGCGGGTGCCCTTCGCGCAACTGCCGCAGTGGCCGGCGAGTCTGAACCTCGTACGGAACAAGGGTTTCCAGATCATCGCGTTGACGCCGAACCCCGCGGCGGCGAATCTGGCGACGGCGATGACGGGGGAGAAGGTGGCGCTGCTTCTCGGCGCCGAAGGGCCCGGTCTGACCGAAGAAGCCATGCGCGCCACCGATGTTCGCGCGCGCATCCCGATGTCACCCGGAACCGATTCGCTCAACGTCGCGACCGCGGCGGCGATGGCGTTCTACGAACGAGTGCGCACGTCATGAGCAAGGAATGTGAGGGACCGTATCGCGCGCAAGCGGATTCGGTGCCATGGGCGGCAGGCGGCACCGTTGTCGTACTGGTCGCGCTGCTCGGCGGGGTCGCGGTCTACGCCTTCGGATGCGCGCTGGCCGCGGTCAATCCCCTGCTGGCGATCGGGGTGAACGTGGTGGCGGCGGTCGGGGTGGCGCCGACCGCGTGGCGGTGGCGGTTCACACCGGTGGTGCGGTGGGTGCTGGGCGGTGCGGCCGCGGCGGTGGTGCTCGGCTGGATCGCCGTGATCGTCTACCAGCTCAGCTGACGCTCACAGCACCCGATCGGCACCGCGCAACCACCCGAAGAGTCCGCGCTTGCGGCGCGTCGCCGCACCGGGACGACCGACCGGCACGCGCTTGTGCTCCGGTGCCTGGCCTTTCGGATACAGCGTGAAACCGCAGACCGGCAGATCGCCGGGAGCGAGCCGGCCGGAAGCGGCCGGGGTCAGGTAGCGGAAACCGAGCCATTCGTCATTGGCGGCGTCGGCGAAATCGGGTGGATCGAACGGCAGTGACTGCGGTTCGGGACGGTCCGGCACCGGATGCTCACCCGCCCAGAAGGTGCGCTCCCACACCATCGGGAGCCCTTCGTTCTCGAGAATGTCCACCCGGGTGGAACTGAACGACCGCCGGAATTCACCACGCTCCCAATGCGCGAACGCACCCCAGTGCAGTGTCGTGTCGTAGGACACGAGATAGGTGTGTTCGGAAGCGAGCGGGCGCACCAGCAGATCGGGCAGCTTCGTCGGATGTACCAGCGCGGCCTCGGCCGTACACACCACGGTCAGTCCGGGATAGCAGCCGATATAGACCTCGTCCCGATCCGGTGCGGCGCACCCGGCGAGCGTCCCGACCATGTGCGGCCGAACGTCGTGGTCGCTGTACAACTGCCCGGCCAGCGCCGCCGCCGCGACAGGATCGGATTCGACGGTTCCGGTCAGCACCGCCACCGGATCAGGCGTATCGACATACCAGAGCGTAGAAGCCACTGTCCCGCCTCTCCGGGTATTCAAGCCGGACTCAGGTGGGTGGCTCGACGGCGTCGGCGGCTGACGGTTGGCGGACGTGCTACGTCAGTTCGTTCCCGACGAGTTACCCATGTACTTGCGCGATATGGCGACCGGGTCCCGGACCGTCCGCATGCTTTCAGTTGCCGGAGCTGCGGACACCGAGCAGAACGTCTTCCCATGACGGCATGGGCGCCTTGCCGCGCTTGGTCCGCGCGGGCTTCGGTGCGGGCTTGTCGGCTACCGGCTCCTCGGCGGGCTTCTCCGCTTGCGCCGCGGGCTGGCTCGGCGTGGCGGGAACAGCGGGCTTCGGGGCGGCGGGCTTGGGCGCGGCGGGGATCGGTGCCGCGGGGATGGGCGCGGCCGGAATCGCCGCCGTGCCACCGCCTGCCGCGACCTGACGCTGCTCGTAGTACTCGTCCACGTTCGGCGCCGGCCGGCTCTGCGGGCGTGCGGCGGGTGCGGCGATCTGCTCGCGCGGACGCGGCTCCACCGGGGTCGGCGGTTCGAGCACCGGCGAGGCGGCCGGAACCGGCGTGGGCAGGATCGTCGCCAGCCCACGCAGCGCGCGGCCGAAGTCGGGATCGATCAGGTCGTTGGCCGGGTCGTCGAGCGGGGACACCGAGCCGCCGTGCGCGTCGGGCTGGTAGCGCCAGTGCGCGGCGATCTCGGAGTGACCGTGGCGCCACTGCAATTGAGCGACCCAGAAACCCTTTTCGTCTTTCCAGGCATCCCACTCGGCCTGCTCGATGGTGTGGCCGCGCTCGGTGAAGGCCGCCGTGACGATCTCGTGCAGCGTTTCCACCGAGGGGCCGTCGGGACGCACCGGGTGCGCCTTCTGCGCCAATTCGGCGGCGCGCGCACGCTCGAGCAATACGGGGTAGGCGAATCGTTCGACTTTGGATTCCGGCATACCGGACTCTGCCGTGACCTGCTCGACGGACGCTCCAGCGCGAATACGGGCCTGGATATCGCGAGGACGCATAGTCGCCTCCGTTTCGATCTCGATCTGGCCGAATCGTGCGAGGTCGCCGCGCGCCGCCGCGCGGAGCTTGTCGTCGGCGGGCAACCGGAACTTGGTACCGGACTCGGTGTCGCTGCACACGATGTGCGTGGAGTCGGGCGTCACCCCGATCACTCGAAGTTCACGCACCGTTACCTCCCTATCGCGTCGGCTACGACACCGCCCACTTTCCTAGACAGTAGTGCACATTACTTGGCCGCGGCAGCAGACACGCACGACTTAAATCGCGCACCAGCCGTGCCCAGGGGGCTAATCTGAGCGGCTCACCACCCGAATTCGGCTTGTGTGCAGGGGTTTTGGTGATAGATCAACATCAAATATCGATACCGAGATCTGTCGAAACTCGGCGAATATTGCGAATGTGTGCAGTCCGAACAAGAAGGGCCGGTGCCCGGTGAACCCATTCGGTTCGCCGGGCACCGGCCCTATCGCGGTCTTATCTCAGAGCTGACCGACGACCCAGTCGATCGAACGGGTCAGCTGCGAAACATCTTCCGGGTCGATCGCCGGGAACATGCCGACGCGCAGCTGGTTACGGCCCAGCTTGCGGTAGGGCTCGGTGTCGACGATGCCGTTGGCGCGCAGGATCTTGGCCACCTGGGCCGCGTCGACCGCGTCGTCGAAGTCGATGGTGCCCACGACCTGCGAGCGGTGCGCCGGGTCCGACACGTACGGGGTGGCGAAGGAGCTCGACTCGGCCCACGAGTACAGCCGCGAGGACGAATCCAGGGTGCGCTTCACGGTCCAGTCGAGGCCGCCGTTGGCGTTCATCCACTCGATCTGGTCGGCGAACAGCAGCAGGGTGGCCAGCGCCGGGGTGTTGTAGGTCTGGTCCTTGGAGGAGTTGTCGACCGCGATCGGCAGCGACAGGAACTCCGGGGTCCAGCGACCCGATTCCTTGATCTCGGCGACGCGGGCCAGCGCGGCCGGGCTCATGATCGCGATCCACAGGCCACCGTCGGCGGCGAAGCACTTCTGCGGGGCGAAGTAGTAGACGTCGGAGTCGGCGATGTTCACCGGCAGACCGCCCGCGCCGGAGGTGGCGTCGATGGCGATGAGGGCGTTCTCCGAACCGACCGGACGCGACACGGGGATCGACACACCGGTGGAGGTCTCGTTGTGGGCCCAGCCGATGAGGTCGACCGAGGGGTCCGACACGGGCTCGGGCGCGCTACCCGGCTCGGCCTTGACGACGATCGGGTCGCCGATGAAGGGGTTGCCCTTGGCTACCGAGGCGAACTTCGAGGAGAACTCGCCGTTGGTCAGGTGCAGCGAACGCTCGCGGATCAGGCCGAAGGCGGCAGCATCCCAGAACGCGGTGGTGCCACCGTTGCCGAGCACGACCTCGTAACCGTCGGGCAGGGAGAACAGCTCACGCAGGCCGTTGCGCACGCGCGCGACGACGTCCTTGACCGGCTTCTGGCGGTGCGAGGTACCGAACACCGAGGCGCCGACAGTCACCAGGGACTGCAGCTGCTCCGGGCGGACCTTGGACGGGCCGCAGCCGAACCGTCCGTCGGCGGGCTTGAGGTCGGCGGGAATGGTCGGGAACGCACTGGTCATGGGGGCGAGTTTAGTGGTCGGCCGAAGCCCGTACGCGCACGGGGGCGGGTCGGGAACCGGCTGTGAGACGGCCCACTCGCGTTCGCCGGAGGATCCTCAGGACACGCCGGTCATGAAGTCGACCAGCCCGAACGGCGCGCTGTCGCCGATGCACAGGTCGAGGATGCGGTGCGCGTCCGAGGCCGCCCTCGCGCTGCGGGGGAACAGTGCCGCTTCGTAGGCGGCGAGTGCCGCTTCGCTGTCGCCGAGGTGCGCGGCGATCGCCGCGGCGAGTTCGGCACCGGCGATTCCCTTTCGACTTCTGGAACGGTGTTCCACCGATCTAGTTTGGAACGATGTTCCAGAAGTGTCAAGATGGTGTGCATGGCGACACGTCCCCAACGGACCACCCGACGCGGCGACGCGCTGTCGAAGCAGCGGATCGTGGACGCCGCGATCGAGATCCTCGACGCCGGCGGCGAGCGCGCGCTCACGTTCCGTGCCCTGGCTTCGCGCCTGGAGACCGGCAGCGGGGCGATCTACTGGCATGTCGAGAACAAGAGCGATCTGCTCGCCGCCGCGTCCGGCGGCGTCATCGCCGGTGTCCTCGCGAGCTCGGACGACAGCGCGGAACCTTTCGCCGCGATCCGTGCCGTCGCGCTCGGGATGTTCGATGCGATCGACGCCCATCCGTGGGTGGGCGCCCAGCTCGTCCGGGAGCCGTGGCAGCTGGCGATGGTGCAGATCTACGAGCGCATCGGCGCGCAGCTGCGGCTACTCGGCGTCCCCGAGCGGTCGCTGTTCTCTGCCGCGTCCGCGCTGGTGAACTACATCCTCGGCGTCGCCGGGCAGAACGCGGCGAACGCCCGACTCGAGGTGCGCGAGGGCGACCGCTCGGCCTTCCTCGGGGCCGTCGCCGCCCGCTGGACACCGCACGACCCGGCGGAATTCCCGTTCGCCCATCAGATCGCCGAGCAGCTGCGCGAGCACGACGACCGCGAACAATTCCTCGCCGGAATCGACTTCGTTCTCGCCGGGATCGCCGCCCTCGGCTGACCGCGTGGATGCGGTGAGTGCGAGGAATTTGCCCTTGTGCGAAGGACGTTCGCATTACCCTTCTGCCATGAGCCTCGTTGTGGCCGACTCGGGTCGGACCCTGCTCGACCGGTGTGTGTGGGCGTTCGGGCGGCGGCCGGGGTTGCTGTCCGAGGGAGCGCGGCGGGAACTGCTGATCAGGGGGCTGCCCGCGATGGCGAGTGTGCTGTCGGTGCGGACGCGCCGGGGGGAGGGTGGTTATCGGTTCAGCGTGCGGGTGTCGGTGCCGGGGGAGCTGGCCTACGACGCGCGGGTCCGGCAGCGGGTGCGTAGCCAGGACCTGGAGTGGATGCAGACCGGCGACGTGGTCGGCTGCCGGGTGGACCCGGGCGACCGGGAGCGGGTGGTGCTGTTCGTGCCCGAGGTGGCGGAGTCGGGGCGCAAGGCCGCGGCCAAGATTCTGGCCAACGGGCGGCGAGCGGAGGCGACCGTGCTCGCGGTGGCGCCGATCGCGGCGGATTACACCGGGCGCGACGATCCGGTGCTGCGGCTCGATCTGGAGATGCGGGCCTGGGACGAGCCGTTGCCGTGGCGGGTGCGGTTGATTCAGCCGGTGCCGCTCTCGGCGGTCGGCCAGATCGAACTCGGAACGCGGTTGGAGGCGGCGTTCTTCACTGTCGACCGAGGGGCGTCGGTCGCGATCGATTTCGCGGCGTTGACGCGCTGAGCGCGCCTGCCGCGCGGGGCGTCCGCTACAAGTGGACGAAGGTGAAACCCGCTGCGCGCAGGGCCGGTAGCGCCGCGGCCATTCCGGCCGCGGTCCCCGAACGGGGACGGTGCAGATGCGCGAGCGCGATGCCGCCGGGCGTGGCCGCGCTCATCGCCCGCTGCACCTGTGCCGCCGACGCGGTCGCCCCGAAGTCGGCATTGACGGTGAAACCCAGTGGGGTCTCGCCCAATTCGTGCACGATCGCGACCGCCACCTCGTCGTAGTGCGCGGTGCCCGCGCGAAAGAATCGGGGCGCGCGGCCGGTGAGCTCGATGATCCGCTGATGGTTGTCCCAGACCTCGTACGCGGCCTCCTCGGCGGAGGCGGTGCCCGGGACCTTGTAGGCGGACCGGCCCGACACCGAGAGCGGCTTGTGCGCGCCACCGTGATTGGCCAGTTCGAACAGCGGATTCGCCGCCAGGCGCTGTACCCGGGCCGGGTCGGCGTCGACCCAGCGTTTGTTGAGGAACAGCGTGGCCGGGATCTGTTCGGCGATCAGCAGGTCGATCAGGGCCTGGTCGATGTCACTGTTGCCGGGACCGCCGCACGCGTCGAAGGTGAGCGCGAACTGCTTGCCGCTCGTGGGGAAGCCGCTGGTGATGCCTGGCAGGTCGACGCCCCACTGATGCGGGACGGCGCCCGCGTGCCGGGATGCCACCTGGGCGGGAAAGGGGGCCGGCATCGCCTCCGGGGTGGCGATCGGGTGCGCGCTCACCGGCGCGACAGGCTGTCCAGCGGTGCGACCGGTTGCCTCGGGCGCGGCCGAATCACCTTGTGCGACAGCGCACCCTGTGGCAACTGCGGTGGTGAGAGCAGCGCAGGCGCCGAACAGCCGACGCCGCGACAAACCATTGCTGTGCACGATCCACCCCTCACGAACATGTTCGCTGGGATGTTATCGCCGAACCTGTGCCGGTGCTCGTCGAACACGTTCTAGCAGGTGAATCATTAGACATCGCAAGTAGCTGAGAATGAACCGGGCGCCGAGATCGCGGCGCCCGGTTCGACGACTCAGTGCTGCGAGATGGTGGACCAGCCCGGAACCTCGTCCGGGGTGCGCGGGCCGGGCCCGGTGTAGATCGCGGCGGGGCGGACCAGCTTGCCCAGCTGCTTCTGCTCGAGGATGTGGGCACACCAACCGGCGGTCCGGCCACAGGTGAACATCGCGGGCATCATGTGCGCCGGAACCTCGGCGAAGTCGAGGATGACCGCGGCCCAGAACTCGACATTGGTCTCGATGGCGCGATCCGGGCGACGCTCGCGCAGCTCGGCCAGCGCGGCCTGCTCCAGCGCCGCGGCCACCTCGAAGCGGGGGGCGTTGAGGCGCTGGGCGGTGGCGCGGAGCACGCGGGCGCGCGGGTCCTCGGCACGGTAGACCCGGTGGCCGAAGCCCATCAGCTTCTCTTTGCGGTCCAGGATGCCCTTGACCAGCGCACGGGCGTCACCGGACTTCTCGACGGCCTCGATCATCGGCAGCACGCGAGCCGGGGCGCCGCCGTGCAGCGGGCCGGACATGGCGCCGATCGCGCCGGACAGCGACGCCGCCACATCGGCGCCGGTGGAGGCGATGACGCGGGCGGTGAAGGTGGAGGCGTTCATGCCGTGCTCGGCCGCCGACACCCAGTAGGCGTCGATCGCCTCGGTGTGGCGCGGGTCCGGGTCACCCTTCCAGCGGGTCATGAACCGCTCGGTGACGGTGTCGCACTCGTCGATCTTGCGCTGCGGAACGGCGGGCTGATAGATGCCGCGGGCGGACTGCGCCACGTACGACAGCGCCATCACCGAGGCGCGGGCGAGGTTCTCGCGGGCGGTCTCGTCGTCGATGTCGAGCAGCGGCTCGTAGCCCCAGATCGGGGCGAGCATGGCCAGGCCCGCCTGCACGTCGACGCGCACATCACCGGTGTGCACCGGCAGCGGGAAGGGCTCGGCGGGCGGCAGGCCGCGACCGAACTCACCGTCGACCAGCAGGGCCCACACGTCGCCGAACGTCACCTGATCGGTGACCAGATCCTGGATGTCGACGCCGCGATATCGCAGGGCGCCACCGTCCTTGTCCGGCTCGGCGATGTCGGTGGTGAAGGCCACCACGCCTTCCAATCCGCTGACGAAATCCTGTGGTACCGAGCTGGTAGTCATGGTGACTCTCCTTGCAGGGGCATGCCGATATTTCTGAACCCTAGACCCGGACATACCGCGGAGTAATCTCGCCCCTATGCGTGACCTGGACCCCGCCACGACCACCGCGCCCGACCTCGCCGCGATGCGTGTCGACTACGGCAATCCCCTGATCGTCGCTGCCACCGAACCCGATCTCGACGAGACCTGGGTGGCTGGTGGCTGGGAACCGTTGCTGCGCAGCTGGATCGAGCAGGCACGAGGTGCCGGAGTCGCCGAACCCAACGCGATGGTGCTGGCCACGGTCTCGCTGACCGGCCCCGCGCCGCGACCGGTGGCGCGCACGGTCCTGTGCAAGGGACTCTCGCCCGAGGGCGTCACCTTCTATACGAACTACGACTCGGCCAAGGGCGCCCAGCTCGCCGCCGACCCGTACGCGGCGGCGAGTTTCGTCTGGCCCGCGCTCGCCAGGCAGGTGCACGTGCGCGGCGTGACCGAGCGAGTGTCCGCCGAGGTGACCGCGGCTTACTGGGCGGCGCGGCCGCGGGACTCGCGGCTGGGCGCGTGGGCTTCGCAGCAGTCACGGCCGGTGGCCACGCGGGCCGAACTCGATCGCGTGCTGGCCGAGACGACGGCCCGGTTCGCCGATGTCGACGATATTCCCGTGCCCCCGTTCTGGGGCGGCTACCTGCTGCGTCCCGACGAGGTGGAGTTCTGGCAGGGCAGGCGCGGCAGGCTGCACAACCGCATCGTGGTGCGGATCGACGGGCACACCACAACGGTCGAACGTTTGCAGCCGTAACGAGCGGTGGCCTATGTCACTGCGCCTAAACATGGGATGACCGGGCGGCAGTGGCTAATCTGCGCTGAGTGAAGCTGCTCGCCGACACCGAACCCCTGCGTAATCGCGACTATCGCAGACTGTGGACGACCAATATCGTCACCGTCATCGGCGCTCAGCTCTCGGTGGTCGCGGTACCCCAGCAGATCTTCCAGATCACCGGCAGTTCCGGCTACGTCGGGCTGGCCGGCTTGTTCGGGCTGGTTCCGCTGGTGGTGTTCGGGCTCTGGGGCGGCGCGCTCGCCGATGTGATGGACCGGCGCACCCTGCTCGTCATCACCACGGCGGGCACGGGCCTGACCGCGGTCGCGTTCTGGGTGCAGGCCGCGCTCGGGGTGAACAATGTGTGGCTCGTCCTCGGGCTGTTCGCCACCCAGCAGGCGTTCTTCGCGGTCAACCAGCCCACTCGCAGCGCGCTGATCGCCCGGTTGCTGCCGCCGGAGCAGATGGCCTCGGCCAGTTCGCTGAGCATGACCGTGCAGAACGTCGGCATGATCGCGGGGCCGGTGCTGGCCGGTGTGCTGATTCCCGTGATCGGCCTGCCGATGCTGTATCTGATCGACTCGATCGCCCTGCTCGCGACGCTGTGGGCGGTGTGGCGACTGCCTGCCTTCCCGCCGACCGGCGAGCAGCGCCGCGCCGGGCTGCGCGCCGTACTCGACGGTTTCCGCTATCTCGCGGGCCAGCGCATCCTGCTCGCGTCGTTCGTCGTCGACATCATCGCCATGGTGTTCGGCATGCCGCGCGCGCTGTTCCCGCAGATAGCGCACGAGACGTTCCACGATCCGGCCGAAGGTGGGGTGGCGCTCGGCCTGCTGTTCGCGGCCATCGCGGCGGGGTCGGTGATCGGCGGCGTGTTCTCCGGGTGGATACCGAGGGTGCGCAGGCAAGGGCTGGCGGTGATCGTGTGCATCGCGCTCTGGGGTGTGGCGATGGTCGGCTTCGGGCTCGCGGTGGGGCTGGCCGGGCACTGGTTCGGACTGGGCGTGTGGCTGTGGATCGCGGTCGCCTTCCTGGCGTTCGGCGGCGCGGTCGACATGGTCTCGGCGGCGTTCCGCACGGCCATGTTGCTCAACGTGTCCACCGACGAGATGCGGGGCCGGTTGCAGGGCGTGTTCATCGTGGTCGTCGCAGGTGGGCCGCGGATCGGTGACGTTGCCCACGGTTTCGCCGCGGCGAGCATGGGTACTGCTGTAGCGGCTGCCGGTGGCGGCGTACTGGTGGTGATCGGCGTGGTGCTCGCCGCGCTGGCCTTCCCCGCCTTCGTGCGCTACCGGGTCACCCGCGCGCACTCCACCGTGGCCGTGAATTGACTTGTGCGGCAATCGGATTCGGGAATCGGATCCGCGTGCTGGGCAATCGCCGGGCACCGCCGCGCTGATGGTGTGGAAAACGGGATCGGCGCAGGTCCCCGCCCCTGCGCCGACCTCACCGCCGCACGCGACCGGTGTGAGAACGGGACAGGACAACCCTGATTGCTCGTCCTGACCGAACAACAGCTAGCGTTAGCGCAAGCGCACCTGTGCCGACCGCACCGGTGCCTACGGTTCTAGCCTGAGAGGGATCCTTCCGTGCCCGCTGAGAACATCACCAACGTCACCGAAGACGCCAAGGCGGTACTCCAGTACCCCGGTGGCGAGTTCCCGATCTCGGTCACCAAGGCCGCGGAGGGTAACGACGGGCTCGACTTGGGCAAGCTGCTGGCCAGCACCGGTTACGTCACCTATGACCCCGGTTTCATGAACACCGCGTCGACCAAGTCGGCCATCACCTACATCGACGGTGAAGCGGGCATCCTGCGCTACCGCGGCTACCCGATCGACCAGCTGGCCGGCCGCTCGACCTTCATCGAGGTCAGCTACCTGCTCATCTACGGCGAGCTGCCGACCCAGGCCCAGCTCGACGACTTCACCGATCGCATCCGCCGCCACACCCTGCTGCACGAGGACCTGAAGCGGTTCTTCGACGGCTTCCCGCGCAACGCGCACCCCATGCCGGTGCTGTCGTCCGCGGTGAACGCGCTGTCGGCGTACTACCAGGACTCGCTGGACCCGCGCGATCCCGAGCAGGTCGAGCTGTCGACCATCCGCCTGCTGGCGAAGCTGCCGACCATCGCGGCGTACTCGTACAAGAAGTCGGTCGGTCAGCCGTTCCTCTACCCCGACAACTCGCTGTCGCTGGTCGAGAACTTCCTGCGGATGACCTTCGGCTTCCCGGCCGAGCCCTACGAGGTCGACCCCGAGGTCGCCGCCGCGCTCGACATGCTGCTGATCCTGCACGCCGACCACGAGCAGAACTGCTCCACCTCGACCGTGCGCCTCGTCGGCTCCTCCGACGCCAACCTGTTCACCTCGGTGTCCGGTGGCATCAACGCGCTGTGGGGCCCGCTGCACGGCGGCGCGAACCAGGCCGTGCTCGAGATGCTCGACGAGATCAAGGCCAACGGCGGCGACGTCAAGGAATTCATCCGCAAGGTCAAGAACAAGGAAGACGGCGTGAAGCTCATGGGCTTCGGGCACCGCGTCTACCGCAACTACGACCCGCGCGCCACGCTGGTCAAGCAGGCCGCCGACAAGATCCTGTCGAAGATCGGCGGCGACGACCAGCTGCTCGACATCGCCAAGCAGCTCGAAGAGGCCGCCCTCACCGACGACTACTTCGTGTCGCGTCGCCTGTACCCGAACGTCGACTTCTACACCGGCGTCATCTACCGGGCCATGGGCTTCCCGACCCGCATGTTCACCGTGCTGTTCGCGATGGGTCGTCTGCCCGGCTGGATCGCGCACTGGCGTGAGATGCACTCCGAGCCGCTGAAGATCGGCCGCCCGCGCCAGATCTACACCGGTTACGGTGAACGCGACTACCGCGCGATCGACAACCGCTAGTTTCGATCCGCCGTTGTCGGAAACTTTGTTGGGTACAGCAATCTATCGAAGGGGATAGCCCGCATGACCAAGCCGGAGATCGAATTCCAGGAGGGCCCCGCGCCCACCGAGCTCGTCATTACCGACCTCATCGAGGGCGAAGGCAAAGAAGCGGTGGCCGGTGGCACCGTCGAGGTGCACTACGTCGGCGTCGAGTTCGACAACGGTGAGCAGTTCGACTCCTCCTGGGATCGCGGCGAGTCCCTCACCTTCCCGCTGCGCGGCCTGATCCAGGGCTGGCAGGACGGCATCCCCGGCATGAAGGTCGGCGGCCGTCGTCAGCTGGTCATCCCGCCGGACCTCGCCTACGGTGCCGCCGGCTCGGGCCACGCGCTCTCCGGCAAGACCCTGGTCTTCGTGATCGACCTGCTCAACGCGAACTGATCGCACCGCATTTCGGCCCGTGCCTCCGCAGGGAGGCACGGGCCGTTGCTGTTTCAGGGGTAAGGCTCGCGCCTCGCGAGCCGCGGGGTAATGTGCCCCGCGTATGACGGAGCCCTACGGCTCCCGTGTGATTCGTTTCCAATGCGTTGTCCATGACAGTGACTTGTTCGATTCGCCCGGGGCCGGGTTCTTCGGGAGTTTCGGGAGGGAGATTCTCGATCATGTTCCAACACAAGGTTGTTCGCCGTGCGCTGGCCGTGGCACTGCCCATCGCCGTGGCGGTGAGCGTGGCCGGGGTCGCGTCTGCGGAGGTCGACCAGCAGACGCAGTACGCGGCGGGATTGTCGAGTGCGGGGCAGGGCTACCGCACCACGGTCGCGCCGGACCTGCGCACCGTAGCCGCCTCGGTGGAGGAGGGCCGGTTCCTGCTCGCACCCGACCGGGCCCGGGTCATCGTCGAGTCCGCGACCGGCGATCCGATCGGGGAGGTCCCCACCTCGTTCACCACGGTCAGCGGCAACGTGATCGCCCTGGCGACCGAGATCGCGGCCGACGGGCGAAGCATGACGGTGACGCCGCGGCCCACCGCGGAGGCGAGCGACGAACTGAAGACCATCGCGACCACCCCCACCGCGCAATTCCCCGACCCGGTCCAGAACGCCGCCGCCATCGGCGCCGGCATCGGCGCGCTCGTCGCCGCGGTCGTGTGCATCCCGATGATCACCACGATGATCCTCTACCTGCCGTGCGTCGGCCTGGTAGGTCTCCCGAACGCGTTGATCGGCGCGCTGATCGGCGCCGTGGTCGGCGTGGCCGCACCGCACATCATCCCGCAGGTCCTGCCCTGACCCTGAAAACCCTGCGGCCCGGTCGAAATCGACCGGGGCGCAGTGCTGTCACTCCCGGACGACTTCGACGGGGTCGGTGAGGGCGAGGGCGAGGGCGGATTGCTGGGACTGGCCTCGTGGGGGGAGGGCTTCGAGGGCCTTGCCGGTTTGGGTGTTGAGATTGCCGACGATGTTCTGCAGGGCGCCGACGCCGCCGGTGAGCTGTTCGACGGCCGAGAGGAGTTGGGCGCCGCCCTGTTCGGCGAGGGTGGGCAAGCCCTTGGCGAGTTCGGCGCCCTGGGTGAGCTGGTCGCGGGCGCCGTTGAGGCGGGCCACGACGGTGCGCAGAAGGGTGCCGAGATCGGTATTGGGATCCACTGCGGCGCCGGTCAATTCGCTGAGCCCGTCGAGCTGGGTGCCTGCCTGGGTCGACACTGCGCGCAGCGCTTCGAGTTTGGTGATGATGTCGGCGAGCTGCGGATCGCCCGCGAAGGGGAGGGCCTCGAGCAGGGGCAGGATCTGGTCGAGGCCGGAGCCCATGGCGGCCGCGCTGGATTGGACGCCGGCGATGGTGACGCCGGTGGCGCCGAGGGCATCGGCCAGCTGGTTCGCCTGCTTCGCCGCGCCGTCGACGGTTTGGTTCAGCAGCTCGATCGCCGAAGTGAGTTGGCCCGCACCCTCTTTCGCGTAGTCGAGGAAGCCGAGCATCTGCTCCGCACCGCCGCTGAACTGGCTCGCACCGTCGGCGGCGGCGTTCACGCCCGCGCTGAGTAGCTGGGCGGTGAACTGGACCGAGGTCATCTGGTTGCGTGCCTGCGAGACCGCGGCCAGCGCCGCGTCGACGCCGGACGCGCCGATCCGGTGCGTCACCACGTCGACCGCGCCGTTCACCGTGTTCGTGTCGGCGCCGTCGTGGGTGGTGACGGTCACCTTGGCGCGCTTGGGTTCCGGGGTGGCGAGGGTGGCCATCGACGCGGTGAGGTCGGCCGGCAGGGTGATCACGGCGGCGTAGTCGCCCGCGTCGATCTCGCCGGGCTTCGCGACGGTCCATTCGTAGCCGCCCGCATCCTGCACAGCCTTGGCCACGCGCTCGCCGGTCGGCCCGGAATCGGCGTTGACGAGCGCGATCCCGGTCGGTGCGGCATCCTTGCCGGTACAGGCGACAGCACCGCCCGCCAGCACGAGGGCGGTGGCGAAGCAGAGCAGACGAGCGCGTTTGTCGATCACATCGGCGACGGTATCCCGGAGTTCGGTGCCGGACGTGGGAGATGTCTGAGAGTTCGTTGAGGAAGGGCAGATCGAGGGTAGCTGCCGGTATGCCGTTCGGGTACCGCGAGCGATCGCCGATCGATAGCTACCTGGTCAAACTATGCCTTGTGTCACAACATATTCCGCAAACCCCTGGTGATTCGGTACAACTCTCGAGTCAATCGACATCGAGATTTTTTCGATTCGTCCGGGGGGTTCGGGGATTCTTCGGAAGCATCGGGAGGGAGAACCGAACATGTTCAGCCACAACATCACTCGCGCGGGTCGCCGTGCGGTCTTCGCCGCACTGCCGCTGGTCGTCGCGGCGTCGCTCGTCACCACGGGCACCGCGGCCGCTGACGTCACCGTCGCGCGTCAGGCCGAGATCGCCGCCGGGCTGGCAGGCGAAGGCGCCGCCGACGGTGTCGGCTACAAGACCACCGTCTCGCCGGACCTGCGCACCGTCTCCGCGACCGTCGACAACGGCCGCTTCGTGCTCTCGCCCGACTCCACCAACGTCGCCGTCATCTCGGCCACCGGAGACAAGGTCAGCGAGCTGCCGCTGACGTTGACCACCGTCGGTGGCAACAACATCGCGCTGGCTTCGGTCGTCTCCGAGGACGGCCGCACGCTGCAGATCGCCCCGCAGCTGTCCGCCGCCACCACCGACGAGCTGAAAAGCATCGCCACCAACCCCGAGGCCGGTAACCACGACCCCGTCCAGAACGGTGCGGCCGCCGGCGCCACCATCGGCTTCCTGACCGCGGCGATCCTGTGCATCCCGGGCCTGGCCGCGTTCATCATCGGCTACTTCCTGTGCGCGTTCACCTCGGGCGTCTCCTTCGCGATCACCGGCGCGGTGCTCGGCGCGGTGATCGGCCTGGTCATCCCGGAGTCGATCCCGCAGGTTCTCCCCTGATTTCCGCTTCAGTCGCTGCGCGTTAACTGTGCGGTATTCTCGCGAGTGTCTTCACCCCGTGCCGATCAGGCGCGGAACTCACGAGAGTGGAGGTTCGATGTCTGACACCGACGATGTCAAAGCCAAGGCCAAGGCCGAGGGCGAGAAGATCGAGGCGGAAGCGAAGAAGGCAGCGGCCAACGTGAAGGAAGCTGCCGAGCGCGCGGCGGGCAGAGTGAAGGGCGCTTTCAAGAGCGACAAGTAGTAGCGAGCTCGGCCCCGCACCCACATCACCGTGGGTGCGGGGCTTTCGTGTTTCTACCGGGCCGGTCGCACGGGCAGGTCGATGACGAGGCGCGCGCCGCCGAGTGGACTGTCCTCGAAGTACGTCAGCCCGCCGTGCAGCTGGGCCTGCTGGGCCACCAGCGCGAGGCCGAGGCCCGAACCGCCCTTGGTGGCGTTGGCGCCGCGGGCGAACCGCGCGAAGACCGCCGCACGTTCGCCGGGCGCGACACCGGTGCCGTTGTCGTCGACGGCGATGACGATCCGGCCGTGCGCGGTGCGATGTGCCGACACGACTGCGGTGGTGGCGCCGCCGTGCTTCACCGAATTGGTGAGCGCGTTGTCGACGGCCAGCCGCAGGCCCGCGGGCAGGCCCCGGGTCACCAGCTCGGCGTCGGTGTCGATGCGCACCGACAGGCCGGGGTTGTGGCGCATGGCGTCGTGGGCGGCCTGGTCGCACAGGTCGGCGACATCGGTGGGGACGTGGTCGGTCTCGGCGGTGAGATCGCCGCGGGCGAGCCGTTCCAGCGCGGACAGGGTGGTTTCCACCCTGGTCTCGTTGCGGGCGAGGTCGTCGAGGATCTCGCGACGCTGGTCGTCGGTGAGGTCGAGGGTGCGCAGGACCTCGAGGTCGGTGCGGATCGCGGTGAGCGGGGTGCGCAGTTCGTGGGCCGAGACGGCGGCGAAGTCGCGGGCGGTTTCCAGCGCGGCGGCGGTCTCGGCCTGGGCCTGGTCGACGCGGGCCAGCATGGTGTTCACCGCGTCGGCCAGCTTCACCGCTTCGTCGACACCGGAGCCGTCTACCGGGCGGTCGTGCTCGTCCGGCTCGCCGCCCGTGCTGCGGGCCGACACCTGCCTGGTCAGCTTCACGATCGGGCCGACCGCACGCCCGGCGAGCAGCCAGCCCAGCGCCGCCGCGGCCGCCACCGCGATCGCCGCGCCCGCGAGGACCCAGCGTTGCTGGTCGTCGGTGGCCTTGGTGGCCTCGGTGGTCGGAATGGCCAGGGAGACAGTGCGGCCCGCGGGCTGGTTCTCGGTGGTGGTGAGCACCCGGTAGGGCTGGTCGTTCAGCTCGACGGTCTGCGAGCCGGGGGGCAGATCCGGCAGCTGGGTCGAGCTCGACGCGGTCACCTGGCCGTCGTCGCGCACCGTGAGCGCCATGGTGTTCTGCAATCCGGTCAGGTTGACGAACCCGGTTGCCAGCACCGGCTCGATCAGCACGATGCGCGAAGCGATTTCCAGTTGTTGATCGGTTTGGGTGACATTATTGCGTTCGATTGCTTGAAAACCCACGAAAGCGGCGATCGTGACGATGATGACAGCACCCGCCGCAGCCGCTCCCGCGACTCTTGTCCGGAGCGAAAACGATTGTCTGCGACGACGTTTCAGCGGTCGTTCGGAGATCATTTCGATTCCCGGAGTACGAAACCCACCCCGCGAATCGTATGCAAAATTCTTGGCGTGTCATCTATTTCGAGTTTCCTGCGCAGGTATCCGACGAACACGTCCACCACATTCGTATCGGCTATGAAATCGTAACCCCACACCAATTCCAGCAGCCGTTCTCGCGTCAACACCACACCGGCATTCCGGGCGAGCGTCGACAGCAATTCGAATTCTCTTTTGGTGAGCTCGATTTCGCGCCCGTGCAGCAGTGCGCGATACCCCGCGACATCGACCAGCAGCGGCCCGACCGTCAGCGCGCCGGGCGCCACGGGCTCGGGTGTGTCGGTGCGGCGGCGCAGCAGGGCCTTGATCCTGGCCACCAGCTCGGCCAGCTCGAACGGTTTCACCAGGTAGTCGTCGGCGCCCGACTCTAGACCGGCGATCCGGTCGTCCACCGAAGCACGGGCGCTGAGCACGCAGATGGGCACGTCATTGCCCATCGCCCGCAAGGCCGTAACCACCCCGGCACCGTCGAGGACCGGCATGTTCATGTCGAGGACCACCGCGTCGGGCGCCTGCTCGGCGACGGCCCGCAGCGCGGCACCACCGTCGCGCGCGACCAGCACCCGGAACCCGGACAGCCGCAGGCCGCGTTCGACCGAGGCGAGTACGTCCTCGTCGTCATCGACGACGAGAACGGTAGAGGAAGTCACGTGGTGAGCTTATATTTCTGGCGGCGCGGGCGCCGCGGGGTCTCGGCCTGGTGGCCTCGATCTTCCCTCCCGGCGGGCACTCCTTCGTCGCACCCTCTGGTCAGTCCAGATCGAGGCGGCCGAGACGCCCCTGCGGGGCTGCGAAGACCTCGGAGGTCTACGGGGCAGGGGAGACCGGGTCGTTGTCCTGGTCGGGGGAGGCGGCCGGCGTGATGCTGCCCAGTGGTGGGTTGGCGAGGATGCGGTCCGCCAAGGCGGTGAGGACGTGGGGGTCTTCGATGGTGGCGGGGGTTTCGACGTGTTCACCGGCGGTGAGCTGGCGGATCGTCTTGCGCAGGATCTTGCCGGAACGGGTCTTGGGCAGGCCGGTGACGATGATCGAGTCGTGCAGGGTGGCGATCGCGCCGATCTGGGCACGCACCCGGTCGTCGAGTTCGGCGCGCAACTGCTGCTGGTCGATCTCGACACCCTGCTTGAGCACCACATATGCCAGCGGCAGGCTGCCCTTGAGCTCGTCGGGCATGCCGATCACCGCGCATTCGGCGACGGCCTCGTGCCCGGCGATGGCGGCCTCGATGCTGCCCGCCGACAGGCGATGCCCGGCGATGTTGATCACGTCGTCGCTGCGGCCGAGGACGTAGAGATAGCCGTCCTCGTCGAAGTAGCCGGAGTCGCCGGTGAGGTAGTGGCCGGGGAAGGCCGACAGGTACGAGCGGATGAAGCGATCCCGGTCGCGCCACAAGCCGGTCAGGCAGCCGGGGGGCAGCGGCAGCCCGATGACGATGTTGCCCTCGGTCCCGGCGGGTACCGCGTTGCCGTTCGCGTCGAGCACACGCAGCCGGTAGCCGGGCACCGGCACACTCGCCGAACCGGGCTTGACCGGCAGTTCCTGCAGGCCGAGCGGGTCGGCGCAGATCGGCCAGCCGGTCTCGGTCTGCCACCAGTGATCGACCACCGGGGTGTCGGGGTGATCGGCCAGCAGGGTGTTCGTCGCCCAGTCGAAGGTGGCCGGATCCAGGCGCTCGCCCGCGCAGAACAGCGCGCGCAGCCGGGACAGGTCGTGGCGGTGGGCCGCGGTGGCGTCGGGGTCGGCGCGGCGGATCGCGCGCAACGCGGTCGGCGCGGTGAACAGCACCCGCACGTCGTGCTCGTCGACGATCCGCCAGAACGCGCCCGCGTCGGGGGTGCCGACCGGTTTGCCCTCGTAGAGCACCGTCGTCGCGCCGACCAGCAGGGGTGCGTAGACGATGTAGGAGTGGCCGACGACCCAGCCCACATCGGAGGCGGCCCAGAACACCTGACCAGGGCCGACATCGTAGATATTGCGCATCGACCAGGCCAGCGCCACCGCGTGCCCGCCGTTGTCGCGCACCACGCCCTTCGGCTTACCGGTGGTGCCGGAGGTGTAGAGGATGTAGAGCGGATCGGTGGCGGCCACCGAGACGGGATCGGCGGGCGCCACCCCGTCGACGCAGTCGTCCCAATCGACCCAGCGGGCGGCGACGGTCTGCTCCGAGGACGGCAGCACGTCGGTGGCGGGCAGGGCGGCGGGGAACTCGATCGTCGTGAACTGGGGCCGCTGCTTCACGATCACCGTGCGCACCGACGCGGTCTCGGCGAGATCGAGCGCGGCCATCACGATCGGCGGGTAGTCGATGCGGCGGTTGGGTTCCAGGCCGCCCGAGGCGGTGATGATCAGGACCGGCTCGGCGTCGTCGATGCGGGCGGCCAGCTCGGGTGCGGCGAACCCGCCGAACACCACCGAGTGCACCGCGCCGATGCGGGCACAGGCCAGCATCGCGATCACCGCTTCGGGGATCATCGGCAGATAGATCACCACCCGATCACCGGCCACCACACCGAGATCGCGCATGGCTCCCGCGAACTCGGCCACCGCGTCGAGCAATTCGGCGTAGGTGTAAATCGTGGTGGTGTCCGTCATAGCGGAGGCATATATGAGGGCGGGTTGATCGGCGTGTCCACCCTGGTCGACAGTGCCCGCCCTGACGTGGCGGTCGAGGGCGTTCACGCAGGTATTCAAGCGGGCATCGGGGAACCACCGAGCCGACCGCTTATCGGCGGCATCGACGATCTGCTGCGGTTCGACATCCCACTCGATGCCCTGAGCTGCGGCGGACCAGAAGTCGGCTGGGTCGACCAGGCTGGTCTGATAGACCGGCCGGTACTCGTGTTCGGTGTCCAACCCCGTGACTCCCTAGCCTCGCTTCGATGCCCGCTCGATAGATCCAGATGATTGTGGCAGACTTCACGCGACACCCGAGGGGGTGCCGCGACCTTTGGTTTTGCCTACAACGGGCTGGTCATGGAGCGGACCTCTACCGGGAGTCAGCCAAGAAGTTATTGATCCGTTAGAATCCGATGTCACTTATTCGGGCAGTCGTAGACGCAATTTCTCGGCCAGCCGTAGTTCTCGGCCAGCAGCCACTGGCGAGCCACCATCGCGCCTGTGGAGGTTCGCCTCAGGCGCACGGTACGAGGCCAGTTTGGAAAGTGAGTGGGAGATGCGTGACGCCGCTAGGTCCGGCAGCAAACGCTGGGCGCTCGGCAACTGGGACCTGCGTTGGAAGGTTACGGCCGTACTTGCCGTGCCACTCGCGGTCGCGGTCGGGCTCGGCGTGTCGAGAATTACCTCCGAGTTCTCGGAGGCCAACCGGCTCTCCAGTATCAACGAGCAGGTAGACACGATTCCGACGGTCACCGCGCTGAGTGCAGGCACGGCGAAGGTGGCCGGCAGCCAGTTGGTGCCGGCCGGTCCGGGGGTCACCCTGGTCACCGACAAGGACCTCGCCGATCTCGACGCCGCGGTCGCCGCGGCCGAGACCTCGCTCGGTCGGCTGACCGATCTGCCTGCCGCGCACGGCGCGCTCGAGCGGATGGTCAAGCAGGCCAAGAACGTGCGCGCGCAGGGTAAGGCGCTGTCGACGTCCGCCGAGCCGGTGCTCTCCGGGGTCGAGCAGATGACCCAGGACAGCGTCAGCATCGTGGAGACCACCATCGCTCAGGTGAGCGATCCGGTGATGGACACGGCCAAGCTGCGTCTGGTCGACTCGCTCAACACGCGTTCGGTGCTCGTCGACGAGCTCGCCGGTCTGGCCGGGATGCTGCGTGGGCAGGACACGGGGGCGCAGACCTTCCTCACCGGTGTCGCGACCGAGAGCCATCTGCTCGACGTGCTGTCCAACCGCTTTCCCGACGGCGATCGGGTGATCGCCGACCTCAAGGCTCAGGCCGATGTCCGGGCGAACCTGATCAGCAGTCCCGAGGTGTCCGCGGGCAAGCTGCCCGTCGGCGACTTGCGTACCTCGCTCTACTCGAGCTTGCAGGCCTACGAAGGCGTCGTGAACGAGGCCACCAAGGCCATCGAGGTCTCGATGGACGAGCTCACCGATGCGGCCGCCACCGGTGCCTGGACCTATACCGCTGTCGTCATCGCGACGATCCTGGCCGCGCTGCTGCTCGCCGTGTTCGTCGCCCGCTCGATGATCGTGCCGCTGCACCGCCTCCGCCTGGCCGCGCTGCGCGTCGCCGAGTCCGATCTGCCGCACGAGGTCGCCCAGCTCCGTAACGGCGCCGCGCCCGAGGACGTGCCGCTCGAGCCGATGCCGGTGCGCTCCGACGAGGAGATCGGCCAGCTCGCCCGCGCCGTCGACGATATCCACGGTCAGGCGCTGCGCCTGGCCAGCGACCAGGCGCAGATGCGTTCGCAGGTCAACGACATGTTCGAGACGCTGGCCCGCCGGTCCAAGTCGCTCGTCGACCATCAGCTCACCCTCATCGAGGCGATGGAGTACGACGAGAAGGACCCGCGCCTGCTCGAGAACCTCTTCCGGCTCGACCACCTCGCCGCGCGCATGCGCCGTAACGGTGACAACCTGCTGATTCTCGCGGGTACCAAGCAGCGCCGTACCAAGTCGGCCCCGGTCGAGATCGCCGACGTGCTGCGTGCCGCGATCTCCGAGGTCGAGGACTACGAGCGGGTCAAGCTCGGCGCCACGCCGCGCGGCTCGCTGGTGGAACCGGCCGCCTCCGATATGGCGCACCTGTTCGCCGAGCTGCTCGACAACGCGCTGCGGGCCTCCCCGCCGGAGACCGACGTCAAGTTCACCTTCGCCCAGGCGCACGACCAGGGCCTGCTGATCGAGGTCGCCGACCGCGGTATCGGTATGCCGCCCGCGGAGATGTCGGAGATCAACCACCGGCTCGGGCAGACCGCCGAGCCCGGTCCCGACACCGCCCGCCACATGGGTCTGTTCGTGGTCGGCCGGCTGGCCGAGCGCCACGGGCTCACCGTGCGCCTTCGCCCGACCTTCGATACCGCGCGCGATCCCGGCGTCACCGTCACCGTGCACGTGCCGGTCGGCCTCATCGTCGCCGGTGCCGGTGGCCCGGTGGTGGCGCCGCAGACTTTGCAGCAGCAGCAGAACGCGCCCGCACCGCAGCAGCAGCGGCCTAACCCGCAGCAGCAGCCGAGCAGCACCATGCAGACCCGCGCGATCACCCGCACCCCGGGTGGCAACGTGATGGTCACCGTCGATCCCGGCACCAGCGGGCCCCCTGCGGGTGCCGGTGGTGGCTTGCCGCAACGTCAACCGGGCAACTCGATGGCGTCGGGCGCGGCCCAGGACGCGAACGAGCAGTCGTCGCCGTCGCTGCGTCCGCCCACCCCGGGGCAGGGCAACGTGCCCCAGCGCGGCAAGCTCGCCGCGGCGAGCCTGCCCAAGCGCACCCTGGCACCGGGTGGACCGCAGCGTCCGCCCGCCGGGCCGGGTCAGCAGGGTCCGGGTGAGCAGAAGCCCGGTGGGCTGCCGCAGGCCGGTGGTGGGCTGCCGCAACGTCAGCCGGGTGCGAACGGCGCGCCGTCGCGGGATTCCGCGCAGCCGCCCGTGCAGTCGCCGCGCGACTCGGCGCCGCCTCAGCGCGATTCGGCACAGACGCAGCGGGGGAGCACCCCCGGTGGGTTGCCGCAGCGTTCGCCGGGCGCCAATGGCGCCCCGCAGCGCGATCCTTCGGTCGGTCTGCCGCAGCGCGATCCGTTGCCGCGGCTACCGCAGCGGGAGCAGACCGGCGGTCTGCCGCAGCGTGACCCGGCAACGGGTCTGCCGCAGCGCGATCCGTCGACCGGCCTCCCGCAGCGTGAACAGACCGGTGGCCTGCCGCAGCGTGATCCGGCAACGGGTCTGCCGCAGCGCGATGCCGCGAACGCCCAGCGTGATCCGGCGCAGTCGACCGGGTTGCCGCAGCGTGGTCAGGGAAGCGCTGCGCCGCAGCGTGATTCCGAGCCCGTGCAGCGTGACCCGTCGACCGGCCTCCCGCAGCGGGGCAACGCCTCCGGCGGTCTGCCGCAGCGCGATCCCGCGCCGCGGCTGCCGCATCGGGATCAGTCCGGTGGTTTGCCGAGGCTCGATCAGACCGGTGGTCTCCCGCAGCGTGAGCAGACCGGTGGTCTGCCGCAGCGTGATCCGTCGACCGGCCTACCGCAGCGGGACCAGACGGGCGGTCTGCCGCAGCGCGACCCGTCCAACGGCCTCCCGCCGCGCGATCCGTCCACTGGACTGCCGCAGCCTGAGCAGACCGGTGGTCTGCCACAGCGTGATCCGGCCAACGGACTTCCGCAGCGTGCCCAGCCCGCCCGTCCGGCCAATGGTCTGCCGCAGCGCGCTACCCCTGCGCCGCAGCAGGATTCGGCCGCCAACGGTCTGCCCCAGCGCGCTCCGGCCGCGGGTCAACCGCAGCGGGACGCGCCCAACGGCCTGCCCCAACGTGCGGCTGCGCCGAATGGGCTGCCGCAGCGCGATCCCGGGGCTAGTGTTGTACCGCAGGCGACCGCCGGGCCAGGAGTGGCTCTGCCGCAACGGGATCGGGACCCTGCGGGGCCGGATAACGCTGCGTCGGCAGGGCGTGATCCGGGTCGGCACAGCTTCCGGTCCAATCCGGTCAAGGCTGCGTCGTTCTTCCAGACCAGGTTGCAGCCGGCACCGGAAGGTGATTCCGTGATGGGCGGAACGCCGATCTTCGCCGAGATGATGTCGGCGTGGCTCACGGACGAGAATTCCGACCGGAACCAGATGGCTGCCGCTTTCGAATCACCGGGTGACGAGGGTTGGCAGGCCGCACGTGCGGCCAGCGAAGCTCAGTCCGAGGTGCGTACCGCCGCCGGCTTGCCTCAGCGCAGTCCGGGCGGAAGGCTTGTGCCGGGTGGTGTGAGCGGCACCGCTGATCGCACCCCGCAGCAACGCGATCCCGCCACGATCCGGAACAGCCTGAGTCGTCACCAGCAGGGTGTCCGGGATGGCCGCGCAATGAAGGCAATGAACCTAACCGGAGATAAAGGAGACCGATGAACCCCGATCTAGGTGGTACGAACCGTCAGCTGGATTGGCTGGTTTCGAACTTCGCCAACGAGGTTCCTGGCGTAGCCCATGCCGTCCTGGTCTCGGCTGACGGACTGTTGATGGCCGCGAGCGCTCAGCTCCCGGTCGACCGCGCGGAGCAGCTCTCCGCGGTGACCGCCGGACTGGCAAGCCTTTCCGTCGGCGTGTCGAATCTGTTCGAAGGCGGTACGGTACTCCAGTCCGTCGTCGAGATGGAGCACGGATACCTGCTGCTCATGGCAGTCGGCGACGGCTCCTACCTAGCGGTCCTGACCAACACCTCGTGTGACATCGGTCAGGTCGGCTACGAAATGGCACTTCTGGTCGAGCGCGTTGGCCAGACGGTCCAGGCCACGCCGCGCGTCACGATGGGTTCCTGATGGTGGGATGGACATAGACGATCACCGCATGGGGAGCGCCGAGCCCAGCCTCGTCCGCCCGTACTCCTTGACTGCCGGCCGCACCAGGCCGGCGGTCGAGTTGGCGCTGGAGGCACTCGTCGCATCGCATCCGGTCGCCATGGAGCGGCAGTACGAACTGAACAACCTCGAAACGTCCATCGTGGAGTTGTGCAGGCAATCGCCGTCCGTTGCCGAGATAGCTGCCCAGCTGTACATCCCGATCGGGGTGGCCCGGGTACTCGTAGCCGATCTGATCGAGGCCGGCCACGTCCGGGTTTCGGCAACTTTGAAAGACGATTCCAGCGACGATGAACGTCGCGAGCTGATCGAAAGGGTTCTCAGTGGACTCCGGCGTATTTGATTCGACGGCGCAGGTCGATACCCGCACGGCCAAGCCGACTTCGGCGAAGATTGTGGTCGCCGGCGGCTTCGGTGTGGGTAAGACCACGATGGTCGGCGCGGTGTCGGAGATCGTTCCGCTGCGCACCGAGGCGTTGGTCACCAACGCCAGTACCGGAATCGACAACCTGACCGGTATTCCGCAGAAGTCCACCACCACGGTGGCGATGGACTTCGGCCGTATCAGCCTCGCCGACGACCTGGTCCTGTACCTGTTCGGTACGCCGGGCCAGTACCGGTTCTGGTTCATGTGGGACGACCTGATCCGCGGCGCCATCGGCGCCGTGGTGCTGGTCGACACCCGCAGGCTCGAAGACAGCTTCGCCGCTGTCGACTACTTCGAGGCCCGCGGGCTGCCGTTCCTGGTGGCGCTCAACGAGTTCGACGACGCGCCGAAGTACCCGCTCGAGGACATCCGCCAGGCCCTGGCGGTTCCCGCCGACGTGCCGATCATGTCGATCGACGCCCGTCGCCGGGAACCGGCCAAGCAGGCCCTGGTCGCCTTGACCGAGTACGCGCTGCGCAAGGTCATGCAGGGTTACTGAGCTGAGTCTCTGCGCTGATGGACGGGGCTGCTGCGATGAAGGCCGCAGCCCCGCTCTTCGTTCGGGACCAGTTCAGGACTCCGGTTCGGGATCGGGCCGGGTCCAGCCGAGGATCATCGCCGGCGCACAGCCGCCGGCCATGATCGTGGCCAGCATCATCAATCCGCCCGCGTAGGCGATGCGATAGGCGTCGGCCTCCGGTGAGAACGCGCTGCCGAAGATCAGGTACGCCAACGGTGCCATGGTCAGCGACTGGGTGAGCGCGAGTCCCGCCGAGCGGGCCTTGTTGCGCTCGGAGATCTCCAGTTCGTCGAGCATCTGGTCGGGCGCGTGATCCTGGCCGCCCGAAGCGATCCGCAGCATCGTCCAGCTCGGCAGGAACACCAGTGCCGAGACGATCGCGACTCCTGGCGCCCCGAACAGATCGAGCGCGCGCATCACTCCGGCGACCGCGATCCCGAGCAGCGCGATCGTCACGATCACCACGAGAATCCGCCGTCGGTGCAGCGACCGCCAGCTCTTCAGCATCCCCGCTGTCCGTTGTTCCTGCACGAGCCAGCGCCGGACCCGATAGTTCTGGTAGCGGTCGATGAGCGTACTGGTCATGGCGTCTCGCCTTTCGTGCGTGGGTAGAGCTCGGCCGACAGCGGCCCGAATTCCTTGCGGGAGAACACGACTTCGATCGGTAGCGCGAACACATCGCAGATGCGCATCGCCAGATCGAGGCTCGGATAGTGATCGCCACGCTCGAGCGCGCCGATCGTCTGGACATTCACGTTGACGGCCTCGGCAAGCGCCGCCCGGCTCATCCGATGCTCCGCGCGCAACACCGCGATGCGATTGAAGATCGGCAGGGTTTCCCCTCTTCTGACTGGGCTCACCTAATGAAGTGTTGTAAAAACACAACATATTGTCAAGATGCCCCAATGCATCGCTGAGATCTCGTGACTGTGGTCGAACCTGCCCGGCTACGCTCGGAGCGTGCGGATGTCGGCGGATGACTTACTCGGCCAGTTGCTCGACGCGGGCTCTTTCGTGAGCTGGGACCGGGCGCCGATCGAGCCTGCCGTGTCACCGCGGTATCGCCAGGACCTCATCGCGGCGGCCGATCGGGCAGGGACCGATGAGGCGGTGCTGACGGGGGAGGGGTTGTTGCGCGGGCGGCGAGTCGCCGTGATCGCCTGCGAGTTCGCCTTTCTGGCCGGATCGATCGGGGTGGCAGCGGCCGAGCGGATCGTGTGTGCCGTCGAGCGCGCCACCGAACTCGGGCTGCCGCTGATCGCCTCGCCGACCTCCGGCGGCACTCGGATGCAGGAGGGGACAGTCGCTTTCGTGCAGATGGTGAAGATCGCGGGTGCGGTGGCCGTGCACAAGTCGGCGGGGCATCCGTATCTGGTGTATCTGCGTGATCCGACGATGGGTGGAGTGTTCGCGTCGTGGGGGTCGCTGGGACACATCACCTTCGCCGCGCCCGGCGCGCTCATCGGGTTTCTGGGCCCTCGCGTGTACGAAGCCTTGTACGGCAGGCCGTTTCCGCCCGGCGTGCAGACTGCGGAGAACCTCTATCGCAACGGTGTGATCGACGGTGTGGTGACGGTGGAGGTGTTCCGGCGGATCGCACACCGGGCGATGAGCGTCGCCGCCGGCGCTGTCGTCCCGATGACGACCGAGCCGGGTTGGGCTGCGCCGGTGCGTAGTCCGTCGACCCCGGCGAATCCGACTGCCGGCGCCTGGGATTCGGTGCTGAGTTCGCGGCGGCCCGGCCGTCCGGGCATTCGGGACCTGCTTCGCCATACGACACAACGGGTTCCGCTCAGCGGGACCGGTCGTGGTGAGTCCGATCGCACTGTCCTGCTCGCCCTGGCCCGGTTCGCCGGTCAACCGTGTGTTGTGTTCGGGCACGACCGATCCGGTCAGGAGGGCGAGCACACCATGGGCCCGGCAGCCCTGCGCGAGGCGCGGCGCGCGATGGTCCTGGCGCGAGAACTGCGGCTGCCGCTGGTGCTGGTCATCGACACCGTCGGCGCAGCCCTGTCCAAGGAGGCCGAGGAACGCGGGCTCGCCCCCGAAATAGCGCGCTGCCTGGCCGATCTCGTCACCCTCGACACCCCGACCGTCTCCGTGCTGCTCGGCCAGGGCACCGGCGGTGGCGCGCTCGCGCTGTTGCCCGCCGACCGGGTACTCGCCGCCAGGCACGGCTGGCTGGCCCCGCTGCCGCCGGAAGGGGCGAGCGCCATCGTCTTCCGCGATATCGCGCACGCACCGGAAATGGCTGCCGCACAAGGCATCAGATCGGCTGACCTGCTCGAAGACGGGGTGGTGGACCGGATCGTCGAGGAGTACCCCGATGCCGCCGACGAACCGGTGGCCTTCGCCCGTCGCACGGTCCTGGCGATCGCCGCCGAACTGGCGGCGCTGCGCACCTACGAGCCCGCCGAACTGCGCACGCTGAGGCAGCGCCGATACCGGCGAATCGGACTGGCCGGAGCTGTGTACTGAATCGCGGGCAATCCCCTGACCAGCGCCCCGCTTCTCGGTACGGGGAAACACGCGACGCGCCGTCGTTGACGCCACACCCAACCACTTCTACCTTCGAGAGGGTGACCTTCCGCAGCGAGAGCAGCCCTGTCCCCACCATCGTGCTCAATGACGGGAACGTGATCCCACAGCTCGGCTTCGGTGTGTTCCAGGTGCCCGCGGAAGACGTCACCGGGGTGGTGGCCGAGGCGTTGAAGGTCGGCTACCGCAGTATCGACACGGCCGCGGTCTACGGCAACGAGGAAGGCGTAGGCCGCGCCATCCGTGAATCGGGGATCCCCCGCGACGAACTCTTCATCACCACCAAGCTGTGGAACGCCGACCAGGGCTACGACAGCACCCTGCGCGCCTTCGACACCAGCATGCGGCGCCTCGGCCTGGACTATCTGGACCTGTATCTGATCCACTGGCCGGTGCCCTCGGCCGGCCGCTACGTCGACACGTTCCGCGCGTTCCAGGCGCTGAAGTCGCAGGGCCGGATCGGCTCGATCGGCGTCTCCAACTTCCGGGTGATCGATCTCGAGACCCTGATCGCCGACGCGGGCGAGATCCCGACGGTGAACCAGATCGAACTACATCCCACGCTGTCCCAGCGTGACCTGCGGCAATACGACGCCAATCACGCGATCGCCACCGAAGCGTGGAGCCCGCTGGGACAGGGCACGCTGCTGGGCAACCCCACCATCGTCGACATCGCGAAGCAGCTCGACCGCACCCCCGCGCAGGTCATCATCCGGTGGCACCTGCAGCTGGGCAACATCGTCATTCCGAAGTCGGTCACGCCGTCGCGGATCGCCGAGAATTTCGACGTGTTCACCTTCGAACTCGACGCCGAGGCGATGGAGTCGATCAGCCGCCTCGACTCGGGCAAGCGGGTCGGCGCCGATCCGTCGACGTTCAGTGCCGGTCTGGACTGAGCCCTAGGAAGCCGGTCAGCTCGCGGGCTGCCGCCCGGCCCGCCCGGTTGGCGCCGATCGTGCTGGCCGAGGGCCCGTAGCCGATGAGATGGACGCGCGGGTCGACGGCCACCTGCGTCGCCAACCGCCCGGTCATGGTGATCCCGCCGCCGGGTCCGTGCAGCCGCAAGGGTGCCAGATGATCCAGTGAGCTCCGGAAACCGGTGGCCCACAGGATCACGTCGGCGGCCTGGAAACTGCCGTCGGCCCAGCGCACACCGGTGGGCTCGATTCGCTCGAACATCGGCAGCCGTCGCAGCACACCCCGCTCGCGGGCGGCTCGCAAGCGGTTGTCGAGCGGCAGTCCCGTCACCGAGACGACCGATCCCGGCGGCAGGCCCGCCCGGACGCGGTCCTCCACCAGTGCCACCGCGTCGCGCCCGTCCTGCTCGGCGAACGGCGTTTCCCGCCAGCGCGGCTCCGACCTGGTGACCCATGTGGTGGAGGTCACGAGCGAGATTTCGTCGAGTAACTGCACCGCCGAGATGCCCCCGCCGACGATGACGACGTGTTTGCCCGCGAACTCGTCGGCCGTGCGGTAGTCGCGGGTGTGCAACTGGCGGCCCGCGAAGGTGCCGGCGCCCGGATATCGGGGGACGAACGGGTGCTCCCAGGTGCCGGTGCCGTTGATCAGACCTCGCGTGCGAAGAGTGCCCGCGCCCTCGGTTTCGACCTGTAGTACCTCGCCTCGGCCCGCGCAGCTCTGCCCGTCGGCGGTCCGATCGCAGACGACTTTCACCGTCACCTGCCGTTGAACCTGCAGGTCGAAGCGCTTTTCGTAGAGCTCGTAGTAGTGCGGCACCGCGCTGGCGGCTCGCGCCGACTCCGATCCCGCAGGCAGTGTCTCGGCGAAGGACATCCCCGGCAGGTCATGCACCCGGTTCACGGTGGTCAGGGTCAGCGACGGCCACCGGAACTGCCAGGCGCCACCGGGGCCCGGTGCGTGGTCGACGATGCGGAAATCGTGTTCGGGCACCAGCCCGAGCTTGCGCAGGTGATAACCGGCGGAAAGCCCTGCCTGACCCGCGCCGATCACCAGGATGCCGAAATCCGTCCTCGCCACAGCCGTCGATGCTATCGCCTTGCCAGGCGTTGTCGGCGGGCTGTGGCAGAGTGTGAACATCCACGAAATCTGGGAGATTCTGGGGAGGACGCATGCTCGGCGTGACCCGCGATGGTGATGTGATCACCATCGAATTGCAGCGCGAGGAACGGCGCAACGCGCTCAACGAGGACCTGGTCGGGCAACTGCGCGCCGCGATGCTCGACGCGGTGGCACAGGGTGCGCGTGCCATCGTGCTCACCGGCCGCGGGCCGATCTTCAGCGCGGGCGCCGATCTGTCGGGGGTGTACTCCGAGTCGTTCCTGAGCGGTCTGCTCGACATGCTGCACACGATCGAATCCGTGCCGGTCCCCGTGATCTCGGCGATCAACGGTGGTGCGCTCGGTGCGGGCGTGCAGCTGGCGCTGGCCTCGGACCTGCGGGTGATCGAGCCCGACGCCTATATCGCCGTGCCGGCCGCCAAGCTCGGCATCTCGGTCGATCGCTGGACGGTGTCGCGGCTGGCGGCCCTGATCGGTGGCGGCCCGGCCCGGACGATCCTGCTCGGCGCCGAATCCGTCTCCGCCGCAGACGCGTACGCCTACGGGTTCGCCAACAAGCTCGGCACCCTCGCCGACGCCAAGGACTGGGCAAAGTCCATCGCCGCGCTGGCGCCGCTGTCGCTGCAAGCGATGAAACTGATGCTCAACGACGACGGCACCGGCGATCCGGCGAGCGCGCAGCAGCAGGCCGCGCTGGCGGCCGCGTGGAGCAGCGACGACGCGAAAGAGGGCCGCCTGGCCCGGCAGGAGAAGCGCCCGGCGAAGTTCGTGGGGCGCTGATGCGGATCACACGTCTGGCAGGTTCGCTGGCGAGCACCTTCGGTCTCGCCTGGATGGCCCGCGCGGTGTGGGGCCTGCCCACCTCGATCGGTGCGGGCCCGTCGGCGATCGCGCCGACCGCGATCGGCAAGTCCTCCTATCGCGACGGCCGTTTCCACAACACCGAGCCGAGCTCGATGCTCGCCGCCGGTGCCGCGCCGTCGCTGATCTGGTCGGGGCTCACCAAGGGACGCCTCGGCCGCCCTGCCAATCCCGTCCCGCTGGTCACCCCCGCGGTTCCCGAGCAGGCCGCCGAGCTCGCGGTGACCTGGTACGGGCACGCCAGCGCGCTGGTGGAACTCGACGGTTACCGAGTGCTGGCCGACCCGGTGTGGAGCGAACGGGTCTCCCCGTCCCCGGTGGTCGGCCCGGCCCGCCTGCACCCGGTCCCCGGCGAGCTGGCGCAGGTGCCGCAGGTCGACGCCGTGATCATCTCCCACGATCACTACGACCACCTCGACAAGGCCACCGTCGACGAACTCGTCCGCACCCAGCTCGCGCCGTTCGTCGTGCCCACCGGCATCGGCGCGCACCTGCGGCAGTGGGGCGTGCCGGAATACCGGATCATCGAGCTCGACTGGGGTGGCTCGGTCTCGCTCGGTCGCGACGCCGAGGACCGCGGCCTCACCATCACCTGCGCCGAGGCCAGGCACTTCTCCGGCCGCGGGCTCGTCCGCAACACCACGCTGTGGGCGTCGTGGGCGCTGTCCGGCCCGACCAAGCGGGTCTACTTCGGCGGCGACACCGGCTACACCAAGGCGTTCTCCCAGGCGGGCGCGGTGCTCGGCCCCTTCGACCTCACGCTGCTGCCCATCGGCGCCTACGACGAGCGCTGGACCGATGTGCACATGAATCCCGAAGAGGCGGTGCGTGCCCACGCCGACCTGTGCCTCGGCGACGCCGGTTACGGCCTGCTGGTCCCGATCCACTGGGCAACGTTCAACCTGGCCTTCCACGGTTGGTCCGAACCCGTCCGGCGCCTGGTGTCGGCGGCCGCGGATGCGGGTACTCCGGTCGTAGTGCCCAAGCCGGGCCAGAGGGTGGTTCCGAATGACCTCCCACCACGGGATTCGTGGTGGGAAGATGTGGAGTGACCGTTGCCGTGGTGCGCGAATGTCAGACGCTCCATCAGGCAGCCTCACCTTGCGGTGATGCGGTCCGCGTCGAACCCAGCTCACGCTGCGACGGGGTAGACGTTTCACAGCCTCCTGCCTCGCCCGCTCGCGCGGGCTCGGACTTGCGGATCGCTCCACGTCCTGGCACCGACCCACTGTCGGCACAACCCTGTTCACCCACCTTGGACAGGCGGGTCTCGCCGAGTCGGGCGAGGTTGATCGCGGCATTACGGTCACGATCAATCGACAAACCACAGAACTCACAGCGATAGACGCGGTCGGCGAGGGTCAGGTTTGGCTTTCGCCCACCACACCCCGAACAGGTCTTCGAGCTCGGAAACCACCGATCAGCTTCCACCAACACCGACCCGTACCAGCGAGTTTTGTACGCCAGCAGTTGTCGGATTTGGGCCAGCGCCGCGTCAGCGAGCGCTCGGTTCAGCCCTTTCTCCCGGACGCCACCGGCAGACCGCATCCCGGCTGCGTTCAGTGTTTCCACTGTGATCACCTGGTACTGCTGGGCCAGGTGGGTGGTGGTCTTGTGTAAAACGTCACGGCGGATCGCGGCAGCCTGTCCGCGCGTTCGGCAGATCCGAGCGGTGGTGGTCTGCCACCGCTTCGACGGCCGCCGCCGGGCTTTCGCAACCGGGTCATACGGACCCTGCTGACGCGCCGCCCGCCGTTGCAATACCCGCAACCGGGCATGTGCGGCAGTCAAGGGTTTCGGCGCCTGAACACGGGCTACCTCACAGCCGTCGGGGGTCGCGATCACCAGAAGCGCGTCGGCTTTGACCCCGACATCGACCCCGGCCACCGGGCGCGGTGACCGGTGGACATGCCCGGGACGGGTTTTAGCGGCGACAAGTGTTTGGAATGAGACGTACCAGCGGTCACGCGAGTCCTGGGCGAGTGTGGCGGAGAGGATGCGAGCGGTTCCCGCCTCGACTCGGCGCGCGAGTTCGCGGGTCGACTCATGTGTCTTGATCCGCCCGACCCGCGGGAGGACGATGTGATGGCGATCGGGCTCGACCCGGATCGCCCCCGTCGTGAACCGAACGCACCGCCGAGCCCGACCCGCGGTTTTGAATCTCGGGAACCCGGCCGGTTTACCGGCTCTCAGACCGGTCCGGGATGTAGCCCAGTTTTCCAGCGACCGGGCGAGGGCATCGAGTCCGGAGTTGTAGGCCTCCTTCGAGTTCTGCGCCCACCACGGCGCGTGTTCGTGTTTGCGCTGGTTCCAGACCTTGCGGAGTCCGGGTAGCGACCAACCGACCGGCGGGGTCAGTTCGGTCTCGGAGATCTCGTAGCTGCGTTCCGCGGTGCGTTGATCCATCACGGCTTTGATCAGGGCGAGCATGTGATTGAACGCGAACCTGGATGCACCGCAATGCGATCGGAGCACCGGTTGTTGCTGCGAGGTGGGGTCGAGCGCGAATCGGTAGGCTTGCATCGTCCATCCGTCCGGGATGTCGAACCTCGCCATCCGCGATCAACTCCTTTCTTCTGGGTCTCGTTGCTGCTCGCCAACAGCGGTTACGATGCCATAGCGGTGAGACATATTTCGGTCCATGCCAGCGGTCGGGCCGCGACAGTGGTGATGTGTGCTCAGAACCTTCCTCGAAAGGAACACGGTCAGATGAGTCTCGTGGATACGCTCAAGGGCTTGCTCGGTAAGGGCAAGGTAGCGGTCGAACAGAACGCCGACAAGATCAATGAGGCGGTCGACAAGGCCGGCACCTTCATCGATGACAAAACCAAGGGCAAGTACAGCGACAAGATCGAGAAGGGCAAGGACGCGGCCAAGAAGGTCGTGCCCCCGCAGGCAGGTCCCGGCACTGCCCCCGGCGGCCCCGCTCCGACAGATCCGGGACCCAAGGCCTGATTCGGTGCGCGGGGATCGGTAGACGGTCCCCGCCGTCCGATCGCGTCGATGGTCCGCCGGGAATTTCGGGGCGCTCCGGGAGAACCGGACATCGAGGTTGAGCTCAGCAACCTCGACAAGGTGCTGTACCCGGCGACCGGCACGACGAAAGGCGAGGTGATCGCCTACTATTCGGCGATCACCGAGGCGGCGTTGCCCCATCTCGCCGGCCGTCCGGTCACCAGGAAGCGGTGGCCGAACGGGGTCGACCATGCCGATTTCTTCGAGAAGAACCTGCCCGAGCACGCGCCCGCGTGGATCCAGCGGTCCGCGATCGAGCATTCCAGCCGCCGGGTGGTGTACCCGCTGATCGATTCCGAGGCCGGGATGGCCTGGCTCGCGCAGCAGGCGGCGCTGGAAATCCATGTGCCGCAATGGCGTTTCGACGCGGACGAGCGCGGCCCGGCCACCAGGATCGTGTTCGATCTCGACCCCGGCCCCGGCGCGGGTCTGGCGGACTGCGCACGAGTGGCACTCGCCGTGCGCGACATGGTCGCCGATATCGGCATGCCGGCATTCCCGGTGACCAGTGGTAGCAAGGGAATTCACGTCTATGTGCCGCTGGATCGGCCGGTGAGTTCGCGTGGCGCGTCCACTGTCGCCAAGCAGGTAGCCACCAATCTTGAAGCGCTGCACCCGGATCTGGTGACGGCGACCATGGCGAAGACGGCCCGCAAGGGCAAGGTGTTCCTGGACTGGAGCCAGAACAACGCCGCCAAGACCACCATCGCCCCCTATTCGCTGCGCGGTCGCGCCGAACCCAATGCCGCCGCTCCACGCGCCTGGTCCGAGATCGAGGACTCGGACACGCTGCGCCAGTTACGTTTCGACGAGGTGCTCGCCCGCTGGAAGGCCGACGGCGACCTGCTGGCCGAACTCGATCCGCCGCTTCCCGCCGACTCCGAGGCCGGTCGGCCGACTGCCCGCCACGATTCGCTCACCAAGTACCGCAGCATGCGCGACCCGCAGCGAACCCCCGAGCCCGTCCCCGAGGCGACCCCCGAGCCCGGACCCGGCAACCGCTTCGTCATCCAGGAACATCACGCGCGCCGCCTGCACTGGGACGTCCGGCTCGAGCACGACGGCGTCCTCGCCTCCTGGGCGGTGCCCAAAGGTCCGCCGACCGAGCCGAAACACAATCGCCTGGCGGTGCGCACCGAGGATCATCCCCTCGAATACCTGCACTTCCACGGCACCATTCCCCAGGGCGAATACGGTGCGGGGGAGATGACGATCTGGGATTCGGGCACTTACGTCACCGAGAAATGGCGCTCCGACGAGGTGATCGTCGAACTCGACGGCGAGCGGGTGTCCGGCCGCTACGCCCTCATCCAGACCAAGGGCGACCAGTGGCTGATGCACTACATGCGCGACCAGACCCGTCGAGAACCCGTGGTGGACAGCGGTTTCCCGAGCGGACTGTCGCCCATGCTGGCCACCGCGGGCGAAATCGAATCGCTGTCCCCCGTGGACTGGGGCTTCGAAACCAAGTGGGACGGCTTCCGGGTGATCGTCGAGATCCACGACGGCACCGTCACCGTCCGCAGCCGCGCCGGCAACACGGTGACCGCCCGCTATCCGCGCCTGGCCGCCCTCGGCGAAGAGCTGGCCGGGCATCAGGTGGTCCTGGACGGCGAAGCGGTGGTCCTCGACGACGCCGGGCTCTCGGATATCTCGGCGCTGCAAGCGGATTCGGCCCGCGCGGTGTTCATCGCCTTCGACGTGCTCTACCTCGACGGCACCTCGCTGCTGCGCAAGAAGTACACCGACCGCCGGGCGGTGCTCGAGGCGCTGGGCAGATTGTCGCCGTCGATGAATGTCACCGCGCTGCTGGATGGTTCGGGCGCCGAGGCGATGAGGGCCAGTCGCGAGCAGGGGCAGGAGGGGGTGGTGGCCAAGCGGCTGGAATCGGTGTATCAGCCGGGCAAACGCAGCCAGACCTGGCTCAAGCAGCGCAACTGGCGCTCGCGCGAAGTGGTGGTCGGCGGGTGGCGGCGCAGCGACAAACGACCGTTCAAGTCGCTGCTGCTCGGCATGCCGCACGAAGACGGCCTCATCTACGTCGGGCGGGTGGGTACCGGATTCGGAGACGAACAGTCGCGTCGGATCGCGGCCGAGCTCGACGGATTGCGGCGCGAGACGTCCCCGTTCACCAACGAGATGACCGCCGACGAACGCCACGACGCGCAATGGGTTACCCCGAAGCTCACCGGCACCGTCCGGTTCCAGGCGTGGACCGACACCGGACGGCTCTGGCATCCCGTATGGGACGGTGTGACGAGCTCGCCACGATGATGCCCACCGTGAAAGCTGCGATGTTGCTACGGTAATCGCGTTGTACCCGGTGTCGAATCAACGAGGAGTGCGCGGTGGATTTCAAGAACCTGGCGGGCAAGGCGATGGACCTGGCTGCCCAGCATGCGGACAAGGTCGACGGCGTCATCGACAAGGCGGGTGACGTGGTCGACGAGAAGACCGGCGGCAAGTTCAGCGGCCAGGTCGACTCCGCCCAGGACGCCGCCAAGAACGCCATCCGAGACTGAGTTTTCGGCGGCTGGCGCCGCGGGATTTTCGGCCCTGTGGGCCTCGAATCCGAGGGACGAGACTGCGCCTTCGGCGTTCCGTCTCGTCCCTCGGATCCGAGGCGGCCGAAAATCCAGTGCTGAGAGATTGCCGGGTTGTCAGTTTCCGGTCATCAGGGCGGAGATCGTCTCGACATCGGTGACCAGCGCATTGCCCTGGAACGCGAAGTCGTCGTAGGCGCGCGCCATCGCTTCCTTGTCGCGGCCGCCGCAGGCGTCACCGATCACCACGGGCACGAAACCCAGGTCGGTGGAGTGGGTCACGGTGGGCGCGATCCCGATTTCGAGTGCCACACCGGCGATGGCGTAGGAGCCGATCCGCAGATCACGCAGCAGGGTGGCGAGGGGTGTGCCCTCGAAGGCCGACATCGACATCTTGTCGAAGACCAACTCGTCTTCGCGTGGCACCAGTTCGGGCACCAGCTCGAACGAGGGCGTATCGCGTTGCAGAATGAAGGCCACGTCGTCGACGGATTCGGCGTTCTGCCAGCTCATCAGCAGCCGCATCCCGTACACACCGGTCAGTCGCCGTGGCGGGAAGAAGTGCCGGAGGAAGATCACCGGATAGCCGCCGCGCCGGGCGGCGTCGACCACTCGCACGACGCGTTCGGTGATCTCCTGGCCGTCGGGCAGCTGGCCGAGAACCCCGACCTGCATGTCGTAGACGATCAGCGCCATCCGGTCGGGCGCGCACAGATCGCCGAGGCTATCGGGAATGTCGAGTCCGTTTCCTTGTCGCACCGACGCCAGTGTAGGCGCCGGTGCGAGGGAGGAATCGAACTGTGGCGCAGACTATTTGGTCTGCTGGGCCCACTGTGTGGTACCTGCCGGCGCCTGGAGGGTGTTGATCAGGTCCATGCCCGCGATGACCAGCGCGGGTCCACCGACAATGATCGTGCCGATGATGCCGCCGACGCTGGCGCCGGTGACGAAGCCCGGGATCGCACCGACACCGGGAATGAGGACACCGCCGACGATCAGGCCGATCACCGCGCCGAGGCCCATGCCGACGAAGCTGCCGACGGCGGTGGCCAGGCCGAAGGTGGAAGCGAAGTTCGCCTGTGCCGCATAGTTTTCGGCGGGTGAGGCGACCGGCGTGAGGTTGGGCTTGGCCGCGGCGACGTCCTTGACCGCGGTCAGCTCGAGTACGTGGCCGTCGTCGCGAACCGCGTGCGGCAGCGGGTACTCCAACTTGCCGTCGCGGACCGAGAGTGGCATCGACATCAGGGTGGCGCCTGCTTCGTCGCGGATCTCGACCGCACCGCCGGTGACGGCGAAGGTGCCGTGGGTGAGGGTGGTGATGAGGGTGTTGCCGACGACCTCGGTGCGGTAATCGACATTCGGCGTCACCGGGTCGGCCCCGGCGACTCCGGTTCCCATCAGCGCGACGGCGAGCACCGGGACAGCGGCCGCGGCGATTTTGCGGATGATCATGTGAACATTTCCCATCTGGATTTCATCAGGTGTGAGTTGCTCGAACAGGCGCCGTGGTGATGACTTCCCCCGAGAAAGTTTCGTGACCGGCGCGTGAAGCTGCCTAGCTCGATTTCTGTGACGAACCATAGCTTGCACCAGGGTTTCGGGGCAGTGAATTCGGGGTATTGCGCTCAGCCGATAATGTTGCTCAGCGCCACGGCGCCCGCGCAGACCACCACGACCACGCCGAGTGCGATGGCGTCGCGGCGGTGCGGAGCGCTCGGATGGGCTGTGAGCATGCCGGTGCCGCCACGGGCGGTGATCGCCTCGCCGAGTTCGCCCGCGCGCCGCGACGACACCGCCATGCACGCGGTGAGGATGTCGATGAGCGGGTTGTCGGCGGCGCGGTGCATCAGATTGTCCTTGGGGCGCAGTCGGCGTGCGGCGCGCAGCACCCGGATCTCGTCGAACAGCAGCGGCAATCCGCGCAGGGTGAGCGCCACGACCACGGCCCATTCGTCGACCGGCAGACGCAACTTACGCAGCGGCGCACCGAGTTTCGCGAGGGCGGGGGCGATCTCGCCCATCGGCGTGGTGAAGGCGATCAGGAACGAGGCGGCCACCAGGACCATTCCGAAGACGAAGATCTGCGTGTAGCCGAGCACCGCCTTCATTCCGATCGGCGCGTTGATCAGGCCGCCGAGCACGACGAGTCCCCAGAACCACCACGGCAGCCGGGGGATCGCACCGAGTGGCAGCCGCGCGAGTACCCAGATCAACACCAGGAAGGCGGTGATCACGCCGAGCACCGGCCAGGACGGCAGGAACATCAGCAGCAGGCTGATCAGGAACGCGGCGATCATCTTCGTGCCTGCCCACAGGCGGTGCACGACACTGTCGACCGGGACTTCACGCAGCAGCACTGTGCTCATGGGGTGGTGCCTTTCGGTGCGCTGGTGTGTGCCGTCGCGCCCTCGTCACCGCGACGGCCGAGGGGCAGGCCGGCGACGAAGGCCGGCTTGTCGAGTGCGCGTTCGGTTCTCGGGATCGCGTGGCCGTCGGCCGAGACCACCACACCGTCGTCCAGGTGCACCGTGCGGTCGCAGACCATCGCCATCTCCGCGACATCGTGAGAGATGATGATCAACGTCAGCCCCGAATCCCGCAGCCGGGCGAGCAGTTCCACGATCTCGGCGCGGCCCTGTGGATCCAGGCCCGCCAGCGGTTCGTCGAGGACGACAACCTGCGGCCTGCTCGCCACCATCGCGGCGAGGACCACCCGCTTGGCCTGTCCGCCACTGAGTTCCTCCACCGAACGGGCGGCGAGGCGGCGGTCGAGCCCCACCGCGTCCAGCGCTTGCCCGACCGCGCCGGACCCGGTCGCCCGCCCACCCCAGTCGGCGATCTCCGCGCCGACTGTCTGCTTCTGTAGTTGCAAGCGGGAATGCTGGAAGGCCAGCGCCACCCCGCCGACCTGCTTGTCGACCGCGGTGCCGCGCAGTTCGCAGCGTCCCGAGCTCGGCGCGATCAGTCCGGCGATGATCCAGGCGAGCGTCGATTTGCCCGATCCGTTGCCACCGACGATCAGCAGCGCCTCGCCCTTGCGGACCGACAGGTCGACACCGTGCAGGGCCGGTGCTTCCCACGGTGTGCCGCGGTTGTAGGTGTGGCGCACGTCGGCGAGTTCGAGGACGGGGGCGCCCATCGCCCTGCGGCGCTGGTCGCGGGCCGGGTGGGGCCAGCTCGCGAGGTGGTCGACCATCCGGCCGTCGGCGAGGTGGATCACCCGGTCGGCGGCGGTCGCGTCGGCTTCGTGGTGGGTCACCAGGACCACGGCGGTGCCGTGCCGGCGCGGGAGTTCGGCCAGGAGGGCGACGAGCTCGCGACGGCCGTCGGGGTCGATCATCGAGGTGGCTTCGTCGGCGATGAGCAGCGCCGGGCGGCGGGCGAGCGCGGCTGCCACGGCGAGGCGCTGTTGCTGGCCGCCGGAGAGGGTGGCGGTCTCACGGGCGCCCATGTCGGCGAGGCCGACCTCGGCGAGGAGCGCGTCGACGTCGACCGCGGCGGCGGATTCCGCCGACAGGCCCCACACCACATCGTCGGCGACCGAGACGCCGAGAGTTTGGCTCTCGGGTCGCTGCAGGACCAGCGCCGTCCCGCCGAGCGCGCCCAAGCCCGCGGAACCGGGACGGTCCACCGCACCCGTTGTCGGCGGCCTGCCTGCCAGAACCCGGGTCAGGGTCGACTTGCCGGAGCCGTTGTGGCCGACGACGGCGACGAACTCGCCCGGGCGAATGGTGAGGTCGATGCCGGCCAGCGCGTCGATATTCGTGCCCTCGTAGCGATAGCCGACTCCGTGCAGGGATACCGGCAGCGGACCGACCGGCCGATCGTCGAGCGGCGCGTCGAGTCGATCGCTGCCCGGCAACCACGCGAGGCGATCGAGTACCGCCCCGAGCACGAACCAGGAGATCACCGTGCTGACCAGCACGCCGAGCGCCACCGTACCGCCGACGTAGATCCACCACCAGCGCAGCACCACGTCGACGGCGTCGGCGGCCATCCGGCCGAGCGGCTCCAGCGCGGGCAACCGGCCCGCCAGATTCTCGATGCCCTTCGCGGTATTGCGGATCGCGTCGAAGAACAGGTCGCGTGTTCGTGAGAAGACCAGCAGACTGCCGACGGAGAACAGGCCCCAGCCCACGCCGGCGACGATTCCGAGCGCGAACACCGTGGGGAATCCGCCGCCTCGGCGCTTCACCGTCCCGATGATTCCCGCCAGGGTGGCCGCGCCCATGACGCCGAGTGCGGGCATCACACCGGCGGCCACGAAGGTGACCAGCGTGGCCGCGACAGTCGCCGTGATCAGTGCTCGTAGCCGATACCGCTGGGCTAGCAGGCCCAACGGCACTGCTGCGACGAGCTGCAACGCGGCCGCCATGGGAACCAGTGAGCCCACGGTGATGAGGCCGACGGTGAGTCCGGCCATCACCGCGCCGCTCGCCAGTTCGATCGGGCGCAGGGGACCGCTGGGCAGACCCGCGGGCTTGTCTCTCACGTGTCCAGTCTGCCAGGGGGCCGGGTGTGTGGGTGTGGGGCTGATGTGGAGGTTGTGTGGGGTTGCCTGCGGGCGTGTCGGCTACCGGAGCGCCGGGGCGGCGCCGTCCTGGTGCACGGGGGCGGACTGTGGGCGTCGATGGAACATGCTCGGCCGCAAGCGCGCGATCGCGACGCCGGTCAGGCACAGGGTGCCGCCGAGGAGTGCGGTGGCGGTGGGGACCTCGGCGAGGAAGATCCAGGACATGACGATGGCGAGGGCTGGGACGGCGTAGCTCGAGGACGCGGTGACTCCCGCGGGGGTGTGGGCCAGGGCATAGGCCCAGAGCAGGAAGGCGAGTGCGGTCGAGACCACGCCCAGGTATACGACGCCGATGGTGGCGGAGAGCGGGGCTTCGGCCAGCTCGTGTGCCATTTTCGGTGCCCACGGCAGGAGGACAGCGGCTCCGGCGACCGCGCCGAGGGCGGTCGCGGTCAGCGGGTCGGTGGACCGCAGCACCAGCTTTTGCGCCACCACGCTGATGCCGTAGAGCAGGGCGGCCGCCACTGCGAGCAGCACGCCGATGCGGTCGCGCTGTCCTGGTCCGGTGAACGCGATGGTCGCGGCGCCGGTGAAGCTGACCGTGATGCCGGCGACCAGCAGCGGCGGGAAGCCCTCGTTCAGGAACAACCCGGCCAGCACGGCGACCACGATGGGTGCGATGTTCACCAGCAGGGCGGTGGTGCCCGCGTCGAGATGCTGTTCGGCGGCGTTCACCAGCACGGTGTAGAGCCCGAACCAGAGTGCACCGTAGGCCATCGTGAGCCACAGCGCCGTGCCGCGCGGCATCCGGCCGCCGCGAAACGCCAGCACCAGCACCAGCACGACGGCGCCGACGAGCAGCCGCCCGGATGCCATCGCCGCGGGCGAGACGTAGGGCGCGATGCCGCGGATGATCACGAACGACGATGCCCAGGCGAGCATCACGGCGACCAGGGCGAGAGCGGGCAGGCGTGACTTCATGCCTCTACGGTGGACCCGTGAAGAGGTAAGCACAAGCGGGTATTCGCCATCTAATATTCAGTAGAACTGAATCGAGGAGCTCGCATGATCGACACGCACCGCTTGATGATCTTCCGATCCGTGGTCGCCACCGGCTCGGTGGCCGCGGCGGCCTCGACCCTCGGCTACTCACCGTCGGCGATCTCCCAGCACCTGACCGCACTCCAGCGCGAGACCGGCTTGCAGCTGCTGGAACGGGTCGGTCGCGGCGTGGTGCCGACCCCGGCGGGCCGGGTGATCGCCGGGGAGGCCGCCAAGGTGCTCGACGAGCTGACCGCGCTCGGGTCGACGGTGTCGGACCTGCGCGCGGGCAAGGCCACCCGGATCACGATCAACTCGTTCAGCTCGGCGGGCACCAACTGGATGCCCGACGTGGTCGCCACCCTCACCCACGAATTCCCCGACACCAGGGTTCGCCTGCGCATCGTCGACGAACTGGCCGCGGTGTCGGGCAACCGTCCCGACATCGCCCTCACGGTGCGCTTGGGCAAACCGGCCCAGATCTCCGGCTACACCCACCGCGACCTGATGACCGAGCCCTACGTAGCCGTCGTCCCCGCCGACCACGAACTCGCGACACGCACCACCGTCGACGTCGCCGAACTCGAGCGATACCGCTGGATCGACAACGACACCAGCCACGGCCCCTGCCGGCAGGCAATGCTGAACGCTTGCGCCGCAGCGGGTTTCACTCCCCGGTTCGTGGTGGAGACCACCGACTATCCGTCGGCCCTGCGATTCGTGGCGCGCGGAGTCGGCATTACCGTCGTCCCCCGCCTCGGCGCGACGGACCTGCCACCCGGTTCGCGCGCGCTGGAGCTGACCAACCCGACGCCGCGCCGCACGATCTGCGCGCACATCAAGGACTCCGAGTCGTACAACCCGGTCGTCACCCGGACGATGGAGTTGCTGCGGGCGGCCGCGGATCGGCCGGGCGGTCAGGCGGGTGGGGGTTCGGACAGCCAGCCGCCCATCGCGACTGTGCGGAAATGAGTTGTCAGGCCGAAGTTCTCGTCGATGACATGCAGCGCGATGGCCGGGTCGGGTGCGTAGTCCATGACGCGGTGGGGTGGCGTCACTTCCCATTCGCCGCCGAGGACGGAAGCCGTACTGGGACCGGTGATCATGGGTTTGCCCGCGAAGATCGTCGCGATGGGGGCGTGGGCGTGGCCGGTGAGAATGCCGACGATGCGTGGATCGCCCGCCACCACGGCGGCCAGCCGGCCGGGATCGGCGAGCGCGATGACATCGACCACGGGACTGAACACGTGCTTGGGCGGATGGTGCAGGGCCACCAGGATCGGTCCGTCCGGCGCCTCGGCGAGCGTCGCGCGCAGCCAGTCGAAGGTGTCCTCGCCCAGCAGGCCCGCGGGTTCACCGGGGATGCTCGAGTCGAGCATGACGACGGTGAGCGCCCCGACGCGGTGGACGCTGTTGACGGGAGTGGTCGAGGCCGGCTCGCCCAGCAGTGCGGTGCGGAAGTTCGCGCGGTCGTCGTGGTTACCGGGCAGCAGGTACACGGGGATGTCCGCTTGCAGGGCAAGGCGCGCTTGCGCGTACTGCTCCGGCGTGCCGGAATCGGTGATGTCGCCGGTCACCAGGATGACGTCGGGCCTGCGTGGCAGGTCCGCCAGGTAGCCCATCACCGCCTCCACCCGTTCGGTGTTACGCGCGCTGAGGTCGAAGTGGGTATCGCTGAGCTGAGCCGCCAGGATCATCGGCAGTCGCTTTCTTCTCTGGGATCGCTCCGTTGCGTCAGAGTGCGCCGGTATGACTCATCGGCACCTCTCCAGGCTAGATGACCTGCGCTTATTCGTCTTCATGAGCCGTGCCACGGACTGAAACCCACGAGGTGGTCTGTGTCGCCGCTCACCCGGGTGATTCCGCGGTTCGGGTGCGGTCGGCGAGCAGCTGTAGTACGCGCAGGAAGGTATGGCGATCGGCGGCGGGTAGGTCGGCCAGTAGTCGCTTCTCCTGTTCCTGGATGTCGTGCTGGGCGCGGTCGCGCAGCTTCGCGCCGTCGGCGGTGAGCCGGACCAGGTTGACGCGCCGGTCGGCCGGATCGGGCTCGCGCAGGATCAGGCCGCGCTGCTGGAGGTCGTCGAGGACCGGGATGATCCGGGTCTTGTCCGCCCGGATCGTCTTGGCGAGCGCGGCCTGGGTGTGGACGGGCCCTTCGTCGAGCCCGAGCAGTACCACGTAGGCCCACATGGTGAGCCCGTGCCGGTCGAGGACGGGCCGCTCCGCCTCCGTCAGCGCACGGCCGAGCGGGACGAGCATGGCCGCGAGATCCGGCCGGGTCGCTTTCGGCATGGTCGAAATCTACCGCCGGACGGTTCGGTCGATAACCCTTGGCGTATCGTAAGCATGAGCGTACGGTCAGCATATGCGTACTATCTCCGAGGAAGATCGACTTCTCCTGGTCCGGCACGAGCGCGCGGTGCGGCTGAGCATCGACGCGGTCGAGGCGGTGTCCGATGCCGCACTGTCGAACGAAACACCATGTGCAGGTTGGGATCTGCGCGCTCTGCTGGACCACATGGGCACCCAGAATCGTGGTTTCGCCGCAGCCGCTCGCGGTGCGAACGACCCGGCGGTCTGGGCGGTGCGCCCCGCAACCGATCCGCTCGGCGACTATGTCCGGTCCGCCCACGACGTCGTCGCGGCCTTCGCCGCCTGCCAGGCCCGCACCCTGTTTCTGCCCGAAATCCCACCGGGCGAGTTCCCGGTCGCGACCGCCCTCGGCTTCCATCTCATCGACAGCGTCGTCCATGCCTGGGATGTCGCCCGGTCGGTAGGCCGAGCGATCGACCTGGACCCCGACCTGGCCCCGACCGCCCTGCGTATCGCCGAAGCGGTCCCCACCGGCACGGCTCGCCATCGGCCCGACGCCGCGTTCGGCCCGGCGCTCGAGGTCACGGACACGACCGCGACTCTGGACCGCATCCTGCGCGTTCTCGGCCGCGCACCCGAGTGGTTGCCGAGCCGGGTATGAGGGTGACAGTCAGCCGGAAATCAGTTGTGCGGCGGTGTGGAGAAGTCGTGCGCTCTCGTCCGGGTCGGACGTGAACGGCTCCCAGAAATCAGGTCCGGGGGTGGCCTCCAGATCGAGGAGCGGCGGGGTGAGCCAGTCGGCGTCGAGGCCGAGTCGCCAGGAGTGCAGGTGGGTGCGGGGCAGCGCGGCGCTGCGGTCGAACAGCGGGTCGCCCAGGATCGGGTGGCCGATCCAGGCCAGCTGCACGCGGATCTGATGGCGACGCCCGGTCACCGGCCGCAGGGCGAGCAGTGCGTGCTCGCCGTGGCGGGCGACCGTGCTGAACAAGGTGCGCGACGGATAGTTCTTCGCGGGCAGCAGATCCGCCTCGTCGACGAACCACCGGTCACCCTCGCGCTTGATCGCCTCGCGTGGCGCCGCGATCCGCACCCGATTCTTGCGTCCCACACTCAACGGCAGGTCGAGCTCACCGCCATCGGGCAGGTCGGCGCCCGACACGATCGCCAGATACGCCTTACGTGCGGTTTGATTGTTGAACTGCCTGGTCAACGGTCCGTGCGCGGCCAGGTCGGTAGCCAGCAGCACCAGTCCCGAGGTCACCTTGTCGATGCGGTGCACCGGATACAGCTGCGTCCCCGCCGCCTGCGCCAACTCCACCAGATCGGTGTCGTGTCGCTCCCCGGTCACCGAGATCCCCGACGGTTTGTTCAACGCGAGGACCGCGTCATCGGCGAACACGGTGTACTCCTCGCGCACGCTGCGCCAATCCAAGTCCACTACAACACCCTAGGCAACGGTGTGCCGACGCCGCTCGACGGCTGGTCAGCGGGCCACCGCGCCGGAGCTGTGCACTTCGAAGCTGTGCACGTCGCGATCATGCCTGCCGCAGGCGGTGGGGGCGTAGGCGGTTGAAACCGCGAACGCGGACGCTGCGCAGGTGGCGGATGGCGAATTCGGGGTTGTCGTCGAGGGCCGAGGCCGCGGCGTCGTCGATGAGGATGTTGCCCGGCCGGGCGACGCCGGTCAGGCGGGCGGCGATATTGACCACCGAGCCGTAGAGGTCGCCGAAGCGTTGCAGCACCTCGCCGTAGGCGAACGCCACGCGCAGTTCCGGCGTGCCGCCGACGAGCATGGTCGACTCCTGGATGGCCAGCGCGATGCGGGCGGCCGCGGCCGCGGTCTCGGCGGCGAACATCACCTCGTCGCCGACGTTCTTGATCACCCAGCCGCCGTTGTCGGTGATCGCCGAGGTGGTGGTCGACTCGAAAGCTTCGAGGAGCGTGGACAGTTCGTCGGGGTGCAGGTGCCTGGTGAGCCGGGTGAAACCGACCATGTCGGCGAATCCCACCGCCAGCGTCCGCATCGAACCTTCGCCCTGCGCCTCGCTCGACCTGGCGACCGCGGCCGCCAGGTGCCTGCGCCACACATACGACTGCAACTGGTCGATGCTCGCCATGGTGGATTCCGTTGCGGCACCGATCCGTTCCGCCAGCGGAATCGCGGGATCGGCCGCGGCGACGCGCGCCTTGATCTCGGCCAGCACCAGGTCGGCCTGCCACTCCGCCAGCCGCGCCATGCCCTGGCCGATCGTCCGCGCGGCCGCGGCCTGTTGCCGAATATCGGACGAGGAAACAACTTTCATACTCCGAAAGTTGGTGACCGCGGTGATATCGGTCTGCGTGAAGTCGACCTCGTCGTCCTCATTGGCCGGAAAGCCCAGCGCTGTCCACAGCCGCCGCGACTCCGACTCGGGCACCCCCGACTGCTCGGCCACCTGCGTGCGCGTATATCGACGCGGCCCACCGAGCAGCGCTTCCTCGACACTGCGCTGCACCAATTCGGTCATCTCGGGCTCCGACATACTCAGACTCTACGACTGTGCCGCGCGAGTGACAGGCATCCTCGTCTCCACATTGGCAACGTTCATAAATCCGGGCCGGTGACACCTGGCACAGCGCCGTCATGCCTGGTAGCCCGTGACCTGGTTGCTTACCTGCCGGTGCGCAACGGATGGCGCAAGTGCGTACTTGTCCGCCTGCGGACCCGAATCGATACTCGGTCCAGGCAGGTCGTCCGATCGACCTCGTGGACAGGAGTGGACATGATCGAGAAATCGGTGACGGTGCTCGGCACCGGGTCGATGGGCAGCGCGCTGGCCGCCGCCTTCCTCGCCGCGGGCTACCGCACCCAGGTGTGGAACCGCAGCCACGAACGAACGACGGCCCTGGTGGACGCGGGCGCGACCGCGCACGCCGACATCGCCGATGCCGTCGCCGCGAGCCCGGTGATCATCTCCTGCCTCACCACCTTCGCCGCTACCCGCGAGAGCCTGCTCGGCGTCGACGCGCTGGCGGGCCGCGACCTCATCACCCTGAACAGTGGAACACCCGACCAGGCAAGGGAATTCGCGCACTTCGCGCACTGCTCAGGTGCGCGCTTTCTCGGCGGTGCGATCAAGAATGTGCCCGCGGCCGTGGGTGATCCGCGGACGCTGCTGTATTTCGGTGGCGATCGCGAGGTGTTCGACACGCACGCCGCTACCCTGCGGGTACTGGGTGGCGATCTCGAATGCCTCGGTGCCGAACCGGATCTGGCCGCGCTCTACGAATCCGCCGTCGGCGCGATCTTGCTCCCCGCGCTGCTCGGCTTCCTCGAAGGTGCGGCGGTATTGGCCTCGCGCGGACTGCCCGCGTCGACGATGGTGCCCTATTCGGTGAAGTGGTTGCAGATGATCGAGTCGCTGCTCCCGGTGCTGGCGGGCGAGATCGACGACAGGGACTACACCCGCCTCGGCTCCTCGGTCGAGTTGTTCCACACCGCCGTCGCCGACGATGTGCGGCTCGGCGCCGAAACGGGCGTCGACCTGTCCTGGCACGCCCCGATGCACGAGCTACTGGACCGGGCGGTCACCGCGGGGCACGGCGCGCAGAGCATCACCGCGGTGATCGAGCTGCTGAAGGCGCGTCAGCGCAGCACGCTGTAGGTGGCCGACAGGGTGAAGCCGTGCTCGCCGACCTCGCAGCTCACCGTCCCCTGATAGCCGATGCCGCAGGTGGTGTTCTCCCGCGTGATCCGGTGACCTTCGGGGAGCACCTTCGCGGCCGGGTGGGTGAAGATCGGGCTGTCGGCGTCGACGAAGTGCGCCGCTTCGAGGATCCCGACCCGGAGCTGGTCGGTGCCCGCGGGCGCGTCGATCGGGACCGCGTCACACCCGGCCGGGCCGTTGTTCCAGTAGATGGCGCAGTGCCGTCCATCAGGGGTGGTGAAGAAGACGCTGCCCGCGTATTCGGGTTCGGGAACCTGGTAGTCGACGGGGTCGACCGGCGTGTAATCACCGAGTCCCGACTGCGCGGCGGCCGGTCCCGCGGCCAGGAAACCGGCGGCCAGCGCGGCCCCGGACAGAACGGTGAGTGCGGATCGGATCAACATGGACGTCCTCCCTCGACTTGTTGTACTCGGTATTTCGCCGCCCCGACGCACCTCGTTAACCAACCGAACAATTCCCTTCGCATGATGCGATGCACGCGTACCCGCCGCTACCTTCTACGCTGGCTGCCATGTCGTCACCCGCTCTCGGCGAGTTCCTTCGCACCCGGCGCGCCCGCATCCAACCCGCCGCCGTCGGACTGAGCGAATACGGTCGCCGCAGGATGGTCGGATTGCGTCGCGAGGAAGTGGCGCAGCTGGCCGGCATGAGTGTGGATTACTACACCCGGTTGGAGCGGGGGCGCGATGAGGATTACCCCGATTCGGTGCTCGACTCCGTTGCCCGCGCCCTGCGTCTCGACGCCGCCGAGCGCGACCACTTCTACACGCTGGTCCGTCCCGCCGACCCCGACTACAACTACGCCCCGACCGTTCGCCCCGGCACCCGGCTGCTGCTCCACTCGATCACGACGCCCGCGTTCGTGCTCGGGCGCCACATGGAAGTGCTGGCCTGGAACGACATGGGCGACAAGGTCTTCGGCTTCGACGCGGTCACCGACTCCGAACGTAACCTGGCCCGCTTCACGGTGCTGAACCCCGCGGCGGGCGTGTTCTATCCCGACTGGGAACCCGTTGCCGCGGAGACCGCCGCCTATCTCCGTCGCCAGGTGGACCGCTGCCCGCGCGATCGCAGGCTGACCTCACTCATCGACGAACTCACCGCCGGCAACCCGGTGTTCCATCGCATCTGGTCGATCCACACCTCGGCGGGCAATACGCACGGCGACCGGCTGATCCAGCATCCGGTGGTCGGCCGGATCGAATTCGGTTACGAGACATTGGCTTTGCCGGGCGATCTGGATCAGCTGCTGGTGGTGTACACCGTGCACCCGGATTCGGCGGCGAGCCAGGCGGTTGCCGCGTTGGGTAGGCGGGAACTGGTCGGCGCTCGCTGACCGGACAGTTCACACCGGGGTTGGAACAGCTCGCATGCGGATGAGACGCTCGAAGCATGACGATCGAGGAAGTAACCGACTACGTGACCGGCCTCGGTGGAGTGCTGGTGCTGCGGCCGACCGAGGGGAGTGAGGCTCCCGAGATCAGCTGGGGCGACACCTTCTTCTACTACGCCCCCGACGGCGTCGTGCCCGCCGGTCAGCCCTTCGCCACCATCGTGACCAAGGACTACCCCGGCGACGAGACGTCCGACCTGAACCGCCCCGGCAGCTTTCGCGTCAATATCGCCGTGAGCAAGACGACCTTCGCCGCCGCGGCCGCCCCGACCGACGCGAGCATCGAGGACACCGTTGTCGCCCACCCCCTCTACGCGGCCGCGAACTGGCTCGCGGTGGTGAATCCGTCGACTGCCACCGACACGACGGTCCGCGAGTTGTTGCGCGAGGCCCAGGACCGGGCACGCACCCGATCCGAGCGACGCGCGGCCGAATAGCCCGACTCGGCAGTCGCTCTTCGTTTGCTGTCGACATGGCGGCGACGGCCCGGTCGCGTGGTCGCGGTTTATTACCTCCGGCGCGGTACCTTTCAGATACCAACGAAAGGGGAGGTCATGTCAGTACATTCCCGGCCTGTGTGTTCGTTATCCAGCGCCAGGCTCGGACCCGTCGAATGGATCACCGGCGGATTGCTGTCGACGGCCGTGGCGCTGACGATGGTCGGCCCCCTGATCGCCGCCCTGCTGATCCGCCGCAGCGGCGCGGGCCGAACCGACCCCACCGCCCCCCTGATCCTGCTGATCCTCGCCATCACCGTCGCGATCGCCGCCGCCCTCACCATGTTCGCCATCGCTCGTCGTCGCCGACGTTCCGGTTCGTCCTAGCGACCTGCGGAAACCGCTGGGGCGTAACCGGATCGGCTATCCTGATGGCGATCAGGGAGGCTGCTCATGCCCATCAAGTTCCGTCAGCGCAAATCCTTCGGACCGCTGAAGTTCAATTTCACCCAATCGGGCCTGTCGTCCTGGGGCATCAAGATCGGCCCCTGGTCCTGGAACTCCCGCACTCGCAAGAACAGCGTCGACCTCCCCGGCCCCCTGAGCTGGCGCCAACGCTGATCGGGCGCCTCCCGCCGCGACGCTGTTCACCCACAGCGCGCGCAGGTCGAGGGCTAGGCGCCTCCGGCGTTGCAGTTCGTCGAGTGAACAGTGCACGCCGACGAAGACGACGTCGATGCCGTGCATGACCGTCAGACAATCGCGCAGCCGCCACGGCTCGCTCAGGACGTGGTCCATGACGATGTCGTTGCCCGCCGAGGCCATCGCGGCGACGGCGCGATGGAACCCCGCTCGGGTCCGTCGCAGGACATCGGCGAGTTCGGCTGGATCCAGCTCGTGGGTCCGCGATTCCGACCGCATCGCGCCGATCATGTCGACGCCCATGTGAAAGAAGGGCCGTTCGAGGTCGGCCAGCAACTGCCGCGCGATGCTCGACTTGCCCGAACTCGATACCCCATTGAGAAGAACAACCTGACCGGGCTGCTGCGCACGACCCCATGAATCCCGCATCCATCCAGCCAAGCAGAACGGCACAGGAAACTGGCGACTTCGTCGGCCTCGCGCCGGTTAGGCCCTTCGGACGCTCGTGTCGGTTTCGTCCAAGACAGTGTGGGGGAGCGTTCCCTAGGCTGGCCGCAGGCAGTTTCCGACGCTCGTATTCAGGAGGATTGTGATGGCACGCGAACTGGTTTACACGGGATTCATGTCGCTCGACGGCGTGGTGGACTCGCCCGGTGGGAAGGTCGAGGGGCATCGCAGTGGCGGGTGGGTGATGGAGACCGAGTTCGTGCCGGAGGCGTATTCGCTCAAGGGTGAGGAACTCGCCGACACCACCGCGCTGATGTTCGGCCGCCGCAGCTACGAGGCGTTCGCCCCGATCTGGCGCGATTCCGAGGATCACGCTGCCTACAAGGAGCTGCCCAAATATGTTGTCTCCTCCTCGCTTACCGACGACGCGCTGATCGAGGGCTGGGGCGAGATCACCATCCTGCGCTCGACCGAGGACATCGAGAAGCTGAAGCAGACCGACGGCGGCCCGATCTACATCCACGGCAGCGCCGAACTGGCACAGCGGCTTTCGGACGCCGAGCTGATCGATCGATACAATCTGCTCGTGTTCCCGGTGCTGCTCGGCGCGGGCAAGAGCCTGTTCGGCCGGGCCGACCGGCCCAAACAGCAGCTGCGCCTGCGCGACTCGGCGACCTACTCCAACGGCGTCGCCAAGATGGTCTACGACGTGGTGCGCTGAGTGAGGTCGAGCGCGATCGCACCACTGGCACCCTCGCGCAGCTGCCCCGCCGTCCGGCCGACGAAGCGGCGCAGCGCGCGGGCGAGGTGGGGCTCGTCGTAATAGCCGAGCTTGTCGATGACATCGCCCGGCGCCTCGCCCGCGCTCAGCAGCACGGCCGCGGTGCGGGCCCGCTCGATCTGACGGACCGCGCCCTGGGTGAGGCCCGTCGCCGCCCGGAAGCGACGCTCGAGCGTGCGCTCGGTGATCGCGGGCGTCAGCCCACGCAGGGTGTCGGCGACCAGGGCATCGCGTACCACGGCGCCCTGGCCGACCAGCCGCTCGACCAGCGCTTCCGCGTCGTCGACGCGTGGTGTTTCCCATCGGTCGCCGTCCAGCCAGAACCCCCGTGCGGTCACATCGGGCAGGACGATCCCACTGTCGACCAGGGTTGTCGCGGTCACCGCGCGCAGCGAGGTGCCGACCGCGAACTGGATGCCGACGAAGTCGGCCCCCTCGGGAACGGGTGCGGTGCTGGTGGCGACTTCCGGCCCGGTGACCGCCGCGAACGGCACACCCCGCTGCTCCCAGAACACCAATCCCCAGGTCTCGGTCGCCACGGATGTCATCTCCGCGACCTGCTCACTGCGGCAGGTCCAGACCGACTCCACCCATGGCGAGTCCGATAGTCGGGTCTCGAACACCAATCCCACCGTCGCGATCCTAATCGCGCGGGTTGCCGGATTTCGGGGAAGTCGGCCGGCCTGTGGTTCTACGGGAGCGGCAGGCAGGAGCTCCCGGTGTTCAGGCCGCGGCCTACGACCTCGACCGTGATGTAGTCCGTAGAGGTGTATTGCCCCGGCTTGAACTGCTGGGCGACAAGATTTTGACGACCGGTGTACTCGGGTGTCCAGTCGAAGGTCGCGGTGCCGTTCTCGGGATGGTAGACGGCGACCCCGAGCTGCTTGCCGTTCCCGGGCACCGAACCACCGCTGATGCCGATGGTCACCTCCCCGGCCTCGGAGACCGGTGCGTCGACACCGACTGTGACCGTGTAAGCGCAGCCGGTGCGCAGGCCCTCGGCAGGCTGCTCCACACTCACTCCGGTCACGGCCGCGGTCGCATTCGGTGCGGTGAGCACGGCGGGCACGGCGCCGAGCATCACAGCGAAGGCGAATCGACGAGTCCGAACATTCATGGGTTTCCTTTCTACGCGTGGTTCAACGTTCGCACGATCAGGCCGGCCGCGGTGGGCCGATGACGGTACCCGTGTGGGTGGCGGTGTCCTGGCGGGCGTCGCTGCCGAGGTTCTGCCTCGGGGTCATGCTCCGAATCCGCCGTCGATGTTCAGGCTGGAGCCGGTGATGTACGCGGAATCGGGTCCGGCGAGATAGGACACGAAAGCGCCGACCTCCGCGGCGGTGCCGAACCGGTCCGTGGCCATCACCGACAGCATGGTCGACGCGGCGGGCCCGTCGGCCGGATTGGCGTCGGTGTCGACCGGGCCCGGCTGGATGTTGTTGATGGTGATTCCGCGCGGGGCCAGCTCGCGCGCGAGGCCGCGGGTCAGGCTGGCCAGCGCGCCCTTGGTCATGGCGTAGATCGACCCGCCGGGGAACGGCATGCGGTCGGCGTTGATGCTGCCGATGTTGATGATCCGCCCGCCGTCGCCCAGGTGTGTCAGCGAGGCCCGGATGGCGACGATGGCGGACCGGACGTTCACCGTCAGCATCGTGTCGATCTCGTCCATGGTCAGGTCGGTGATCGTGGTGAAGCTGCCGACGCCGGCGTTGTTGACCAGGATGTCCAGTCCACCGAACCGGTCGACGGTGTGCGCGACGGCGCGCTCCACGTCCTGTTCGCGCAGGCTGTCGGCATGGATCGCGTGCGCGGTGCCCCCCGCGGCGGCGGCCGCGTCGGCCACGGAGGCCGCGCTCTTGTCCGAATTCGCGTACGTGAAGGCCACTTTCGCGCCGTCAGCGGCCAATCGGGCGACGATGCCGGCGCCGACGCCCCTGGATCCTCCCGTTACCAGCGCGGTCTTGCCTTCGAGCAGTCCTGTGGTCATGTGCGGCATCCTTCGGTCTGTTTATGGAGTGATCACTCAAAAATTGCAGTGGGGGCGCCACTTGTCAAATTTGAGGGATCACTCAATAACTGCTAGGTTCGGAACATGGCCAGGCCGAGGAAGTTCGACGAGCAGGCGGTGCTCACCGCCGCACGAGCCAAGTTCTGGAGCGACGGCTACGCGGCGACGTCGGTCCAGGACCTCACCGACGTGACCGGGCTGGGGACACAGAGCCTGTACGGGGCGTTCGGCAACAAGCACGACCTTTTTCTGCGGATCCTGGACGACTACTGCGCGCTCCAGTCCGCGGGGCTCGAGGCCGCCGTCACCGCCGACCCGAGCCCGTGGCACGGGCTCACGTCGGCTGTCACGTTCGAGGACGGCGGCCGCCTGGATCTACCGCCGCAAGGCTGCCTGATGGCCAACAGCGCCGCGGCCCTGAGCGCGCAGGACGAGGGCGTCCGGGCTCTCACCTGCCAGGTCTACGCCAGGACCCTCGCGCTGTTCGCCCGCCAAATCACCCAGGCCAAGGAACACGGCGAGATCGACGCCGACATCGACGCGGAGCAGACTGCCCGCGCGCTGATCGCCGTCATGCAGGGAATCGAGTTCCTGCACAAATCGGGTATCGGCGCGGAGGAGCTGCGCCTGGCCAAGATCGCGGCCCTGCAGATGATCGAGAATTCGGTCGCGCGGTGACGACAATCGGCATCATCGGCGCGGGCGAGGTCGGGAGCCAGATCGCCCGCGCGGCGATCGCGAACGGCTACGACGTCGTCATCGCGAACTCGCGGGGACCCGAGACGCTCGCGGACCTCATCGGCCGGCTCGGCCCCTCGGCGCGCGCCGCCACCGCTGCCGGAGCCGCCGCCGCGGGCGAATTCGTGGTGGTGGCCGTCCCGCTCGCGGTGGTCAACAACATGCCGGTCGATCAGCTCGCGGGAAAAATCGTCCTCGACACGAACAACTACATGGTCTGGCGTGACGGCAATATCCCGGTGATCGACTCGGGCGAGAAGACCGTTCACGAGCTGCGCCAGGAGCAACTGCCGACGTCGAAGGTGGTCAAGGCCTTCACACACATCCAAGCTCCCCGGATCACCACCGCGGGTAAACCGGCGGGCACCCCGGGGCGGCTGGCGCTGTCGGCGTCGAGCGACTTTTCCGAAGCGGTCGACCTCGTGACGAGACTGTACGACCAGTTCGGCTTCGACACCGTCGACAACAGCCCGCTCCGCGAATCCTGGCGAAGTGGCCCCGGTCAACCCGCGTGGGTCGCGCACGAGAGCCAGACCCGCGCCGAACTGATCGCCAATCTCGCGGACGCGCTCGCGCCATGACTCGTCCGGCGCGCGAACGCCGAGTCGGTACCGCGGGGTGAGTGAGTCGCCGTACCGCAGTGGGATGTCGAGGGGTGTTCGGCGTCGATAGGTTCCCAGTGTTCGAAAGGGGAACGATGCGATACACGATCCTGGCCGCGGTGCTCGCGCTGGCCTCGACGGTCTGCGGGTGCGACGCCGAACCCCGCGCGGACACTCTGCGACGGGACGTCGACGCGATCGCGGCACTGGGAACCACGGGAGTACAGGCCAGGGTCGTGGGCGTCGGGACCGATCGGACCGCGGTAGCGGGTCACTCGGATGCTGTTGCCCTGAATGAGGTTTCGCCCGATGGGTATTTTCGGATCGGGAGCTTGACCAAGACGATGGTCGCCACGGTGGTCCTCATGCTGGTCGGCGAAGGTCGGCTCTCGTTGGAGGACACCGTTCAGCGCCGGCTGCCGGATATGGTGCGCGGTAACGGAAATGACGGTGCGGGAATCACCGTCCGGCAACTACTTCAGCACACCAGCGGTATTCACGAAAACCCGCCCGAAATGGCCACTGCCGAGGACTATTACCGGCTCCGCTATCAAGTGCGCGATCCGCGCGACACGGTGGCGGCCGCCATGCGGCACGCACCAGACTTCGCGCCGGGCGCGGGGTGGTCGTACTCCAATGTCGGCTATGTCCTGCTCGGCCTGATCATCGAGCGGGTGGCAAACCGGCCCTGGTACGACGAGATCTCCGCACGGATCCTCGAACCACTCGGACTGCGTGACACTCGCTGGCCCGGCGACGCGCCGACGCTGCCCGACCCGCACGCGAACGGGTATCAGCAATTCGAGGCCGACGGTCCGCTGATCGACGTCACCGAACTGGTGGACGCCGACGCCTCCGCCGGCTACCTCTCCACCACCGCCGATATCGGCACCTTCTACCGAAGCCTGCTCGGCGGACAACTGTTGCGACCCGAAGAGCTGGCCCAGATGCGTACCACGGTGCCGGTCGACGGCGTCACCGGACTGGTCTGGCCCGGCGCGAGCTACGGACTCGGCCTGTTCGCGGTGCCGCTGTCCTGCGGCGGCACCTATTGGATGCACAACGGCGGTCAGACGGGATTCCTCACCAACGCCGGAGTGACCGATGACGGCGGCCGAAGCGCCGTCGTCTCATTGTCGGCCGCTCTCGCTGTCGGTGAGGATGTCACGCAGAGCAAAGGATTCGCGCAACTGCGGACGGTCGGCGATCTGGTGGACCACGCCCTCTGCGAGAAATAGACCGGCCGCCTTCGGTCCGATTATCCGGCCGTGCAGGGCACCGGGCGAGAGTGTTCGAGGGCGTCGAGCAAGTAGGCGGCTGTGCGGGGATCGGCGACGATGCCGAGGTGATCGGTGACGGCTTGCGAACAGCCTTCTTGCAGAACGATATTCGTCACCCCGGTCATCTCGCCGAGCGCCGAAACCGGCCATGGCAGGTCCAGCGCGCCGTAGGTCGGCGCGGAGACGCAGTAGCCTTCGTTCACCAGCAGCGGAACGAGGGTGCCCCCATTGGTTTGGGCGCAGCGTGGAATCAGGATCATGCCTGGGGTTTGCCCCAGCACAGCTCGGCGGTCGGTAGGTCGTCCGAAACCCAGTTCTTCCATTGCTCGTCGCTGGGATTCGAGGTGAGTTTGTCGCAGAGCGCGTCTCGCCACGCGGCGGGCGCCGGAAGCTGCCAGATCCCGCCGCCCACGAATGGAGGCTTGCCGTCCAAGGAGACCCCCTGGGCAACAATGAAAACGCGACGACCGTCCTTGCTGAATTCAAGAAGCGGGGTTTGGCCGACCGGGGCGGTGACGATCGGTTGTCCGATCTGACCTCCGGTGTAGGCGTCCCAGAACCGCAGCGTGTGGTCTGTCGAGGCGGAGACGAGATACTTGCCGTCGGGGCTGTAACCGACGGAATCGATGGGATCGTCGTGGCCTTTGAAGGGCTCGCCGACGGCGTCACCGCTTTCTGCGTCCCATTGGCGGATCGTCTCGTCGTCTGCGACCGCGATGCGCCGGCCGTCATGACTGAGCGTCATGCCCGTGAAGAAGTCGCTCTCCATTGCTTTACCGACCGGTTGCCTTGTGGCGGTATCCCAGATACGGACGGAATCGCTGCTGAGGGAATACAGGCGACGGCCGTCCTGGCTGAATGCGATTTTGTGGACGAGGTTTTTGTGACCTGTCAATGGTTCGCCGATCTGCCGCCCCTCGGCCCAGTCCCAGAGTCGAACCGTATTGTCACTGCTTCCAGTTGCGAGTGTCTTCCCGTCCGGGCTGAACTCCACTGTGTTCAACGTGTCGTTGTGCCCTTTCATCGGCGCGCCACGCTGCCGCCCATTCGCTACGTCCAGGACTCGGATGTCGTTGTCCCGGCCTACAACCGCGAGCCAGCGTTCATCCGGGCTGAACGAGATCTGGGTTCCTCCTCGGAGTGCCTCGGAATCGATCACGTTCCCGATCTGTTCACCGGTGTCGACGTCCAGCCGTCGCAGTACATCATCACGAAGGACAAGAATTCGCGGACGATCCGTGCGGCTGTCCACGCCGTGCCTGGTATCCACCGACACCGGCCCGATCGCCGTGCTACCGCCTACCTTGGTGGTCAACGCCGCAGCGGGATCGGCGTGAAATACTTGGCCGGTATCGTCGGCCACCGCGACGATCCGGTCGCCGTCAGGGGTGAAGGCGACGTACCGGACGGCCGCATTGAGTCCGAGCGGATTGCCCACCGGCTGACCGGTTTTCGAGTCCCACAGTCGTACGGCCTTGTCGCTGCCGCCTGTGACGATCCGACCCCCGTCCGGACTGAATGCCACCGATTGGACGATGCCGAAATTGCCCGTGACCGGGTTCCCGACTGCGGCGCCGGTATCGGCGTTCCAGATCCGCAACGGTGTGCCCGCGCCCAGCAATGTACCGAGGCCGATGGTGTTACCGCCGGCGGCGATGAAGTGTCCATCGGGACTGAAGCTCAGACTCCGTATCGCTTCGCTGCGGCTGATGCGCGGGTCGCCGGCAGCTACCGTTTCGCCGAGTGCCGCGCCGCTGCGCGCATCCCAGAGCTTTACCGTCTTCTCGGTACCTGCTGAAGCCAGGCGATTCCCATCGGGGCTGAACGCCAGCGCCAGCACCTGTGTGGCGCGCCCACCCAGCGATGGCCCTATCCTGCGCCCGGTCCGGGCGTCCCACAGACCTGTGTGATCGCCGTAGCTCGCGGCGACCCGGTTACCGTCCGGGCTGACGGCAGCGACTCGCAGTGAGTTCTTGCCGCCCGTCACCGGCGGCCCGATCGGCTCGCCCGTGGCCGAGTCCCATACTCGAATGATGTCGTCCCCGTGACTCAGCGCGAGATACCGCCCGTCCAGGCTTGTCGCCACGAGCGTGCCGTCGATATCGAGCGGCTCTCCGAGCGGCTTCGCCGTCTCCGTGTCCACCAGCTTGATTCCGGACGATGTGTCCGTGGCAATCCGCCGGCCGTCGGCACTGAGCACACCATCTTGCGCGGCCAGGTCGATGACCTTGTGCAAGCGCGCCTCGTTCCGCAACGTCGTCCCCAGCGCGCCGAGGTCCGGGTTCGTCGAGATATCTTGCGCTGCGAGCAATTTATCGAGCGCTTCCAATTTGCCACCGGGCCGGTCACCGGCCAGCATCGCCTGCGCCTGCGAGGTCAGGCGCCCGGCGAAAACCTCTCTGCTTCGGGCCGCGGCATCCTCGCGGGCGACGTCGGCCGATCGCCAATTGATCGCGGCCAAGACCGCGAGCACGACCGATACGACGCACACCATTGCCAGGACAGTCGACAGCCGCCTGAGTCGCCGTCCCGCCCGCCGCTCATCGTCGAGTTCGGCCTCACGCCGGGCGGCAGCATCGAGCAGGGCTTGCTTCTCCTTTTCCGCATGGGCCGCCTGCGCCGCGCGCATTTCCTCCGCGCGCCGCCGGTCGCGGTGGTCGCGTACGACGCCCGTGAGCACATCGTGGGTCAGTTCGATCCGTTGCGCCCCGTGGTATTCCTCGAGCCGCACCAGGCGCGAGCCGATCAGCCGGGCGAGATCGTCGTCGGTCAGCCGTGACGGCACCGCGTCCTCACGGGCGTAGCTGTCGCGAAAACCCTTCTCGGTGATCAGTTCCGACTCGATGAACGCCGCGACTCGCGGGGACAGATCACGCACGCACGACGCGTAGTAGTTCGACAGGATGTCGCGCTTGGCATCCTCGACCAGCTGCTCGTCGAAGCGCGCCCGCCCACGCCGTTTCCGCTCTTCGTTGAGCTCGCGGCAGAACAGGCTGAGCAGCGCGGGCTCCACGTCCGAGGCCGTCAGATTGTCATCGACGTCGACCCATGAGGCATCCCGGCCGAGGTGGAGGTCTTCGCCGGCGATGATGCTCACCACCCGGTGCGCGAGCGCATCGTCGATCAGGTGCCCGGCCGGCTTGTAGACCGCGTCGAACGCCGCGTCGGCACGAAAGGGAAGCAGCCGCATCCGTGAGCGTCCCAGTGCGGGAATGAGCGGGCACCATTCCTCGAGGTTGGGCAGAAAGTCCTCCCGCAACGTGATCAGCAACTTGAAATTCTGCGACCGGAGCCGGAACCGGCCTGCCTCGGCCTCGTCGCTGTCGATCCGCGCGGCCACGTCGTCGGAAATCCGGTTCTCGGCAAGGTCGCCGAGGTCGTGCATGAATTCCCGGACGAGATCTGGAACGCGCTCACCGAGGGTGAACAGTTCCTCGAACTGGTCGAGAACGATCACCGGTGTGAGCGGGTAGTTCTGTGCGCTCCAGAGTTCGAAGTCCTTGCGATGCAGGTACTCCCACAGCGATTCGTCGTCGGCGGGCAACATCGCGTCGGGCGCCTCGGCCCGGATCGAGTCGCGCACCGATCGGTGTAGCTGGCGAGACAGTGCCGTCGCATTCTGCGTGAGATCCAAGCGTATGTAGATCGGCAGGAAGTGTTCGTCGCGCAGTGCGGGAAAGAGGCCGGCTCGCAGCAGCGAGGTCTTCCCGAGGCCGGACCGCCCGTACAAGATCGTGACCGGAGCATCGCGTACGTGGTTCAGTAAGGACTCCGCTTCACGGTCGCGCCCGAAGAAGAACGCCTGCCCGTTCTCCTCGAAGGATTCCAGGCCCGGCCACGGGTTCTCGCTGTCGAGTTGCCCGGCTCGCGTGATGGTAGTCATGCCGCTGTCCGCCGCATCGCACGGATCTCGTCCTTCAGCATCGCGATGAGCCCCGGATCCGGCTCACCGCCGGGCGCCCTGCCGAAGTGCAAGCGCCCGAAGCTGTCCGGCATCTGCCGGTAACGGCTCGGGCTGCGATCGTCGTTGTCGTCGATAACCACGGGCACGATGAAACGGCGGCTCGGGATGGAACGTGCGCGATCTGCCGCCTCGTACCATTCTTTGAAAACGTAACCTTCCTCCGCGTGCTCGGTGTTCGCGGAGATGATCGGGACGAACAAACGGACGGTTCGGCGGATACTGCTCAGAATCTCGTGTTCCCACGCATCTCCCGGGCTGAGCCGCCGCTCGTCGAGCCACACGTCACCGCCGAGACTCGTGATGGCGTCGCAGACCCGCCTGGCCGCGTCGGCGTCCTCGCGCATGTAGCTGATGAAGATCGTCGGAGCGTCCGGCAGCGGACGAACGGCGCCGCCCACCGCGTCATGGCGCCTCGGAGCGGTCTGCTGCACCCAGCGCGCGCGTAATTCCGCGACAAAGGTCGCCGGGTCGATGTCGAGTTGCTGGACCAGCGTCTTGCGGCAGTACGTCGCGAAAAAGCTCGAGAGGGATGGTTCTTGTGACGTCGAGCAGCCGGCGATAAAAAATGGAATGCGTTCCAGCGAAAGCCGGGTATTGCTGGACATCCGCAGGAGGAACCGTCCGAGCCAGTCGGGGATCTCGCAGCCGATGAAGAGCAGGGGATGTTCCTTCAGTTGATAACTGACCCAGTCTGGAAGGCTCGCCTTTTCGCTGAGTAATGCGTGCAGCCACTCCAGCCGGTCCTCCTCATGGATCGCATATTGAGGCGTGGAGGCTGCTTGGCCGTACAAATTCAGAATGACGGTATCGGTGGCCGTGGCCGGTTGGGCATTTCGCGACTGTTCGCTGGTGGATTGATTGGGAGAGAACGAAATCTCTCGTGCCCCTTGCCTTCCCTGGAAACGGACGGCGTTCACCGCCTTCGCGAGCACTCGGTCGGGCGTCGTGCTCACGAACAAACGCAGGTCATCGATCGCGGCGAGGTCACGGAGTGCGTCACCGGGCTCTGGATCGACCTCCACGATGATGTCGTTGATGACGCGATACAACCGCTCTATCTCGTCTTGGCCGCGCTCGCGCACGAACGCCGCCACCGCCGCATCCATGGTGGTTTGTCCGGGCGGCACGGAGAGGTTCCAGCGTTCGGCCAGGCGTTGGCCGATGAGTGTGGTGAATGACTGATCGGCGTCGCCGATATCGACCCTGGTCACGTCGGGCCCCACAACCGGCACCAGAACCCGCTGCCGGATATGCGCGAGAAGGTCGTCCCAGAAATCGTCGTTCATGCCCAAACACTCGATCCGGATTGCGCCACACAATGCTCGGCCACGCTGGGGTGGCGCAGCACCAGTGTGGAATGACCCGAGAAGGCGTCCAGTACCGAATCAACAATAGGGTCCGGCGTAGTCGCGGCGTAGAGTAGTCGACTACTCGAACTTCGCCGATCAGCTCGGCATATCGCGCAATCAGCCGGCTCGGAAGTAGGGGAATTGCGACAGCGCTCGCTCGAAGCGGGGGCAGCTGATTCCGGTACTCAGCCGCTGTGGTGCCCTCGGCAGGATTCGAACCTGCGACCTACCCTTTAGGAGAGGGTTGCTCTATCCCCTGAGCTACGAAGGCGTGGCCAGGCTGGGCTGGCCGAGCTGAGTATAGCGTGGGGTCGGGTTCGGTGGCAGAGGCCCGTTGGGCGGGGTCAGAAGGCGCCGAAATCGCCGCCGCCACCGCTGTCGAAACCTCCGCCGGTGTCATAACCCCCGCTGCCGCCGAAGTCGCCGCCGGTGTCGCCGGGGTCGAATCCGCCCTGGTCGTTGCCGGGATCGACGGCCGCTTCGCCGGTGCCGTCCTCGAAGGCTTGCGCGCCGTAGCCGACCCCGCCCATTCCGGCGAACAGCGTGGTGAACAACAGCGCCGAGCCCGCGCCCCAGGCTCCGGCGATGAGCGCGGGCTTCCACCACGGCTCGGAATACCAACCGGCGGGGACGGGGCGACCTGCCACGCGGCCGCCGGGAAAGTAGTTCGGTGTGCCCGCGGAGGGGGCGGGGGAGGCGGTGATCGAGCGGCCGTTGTGGGCGATGGTGCGCTGCTCGTCGACCTGACCGGCGATGTCCTGGCCATCGATGGCCGGGATCGCAGGACCGGGGTCCATGTCCATCGCGGTGCGGGCGGCGCGAATGTAATAGAGGCCCTCCAGCGCGGACTGCTTGGCCAGCCGGGCCTGGGCGGGGGAGCCGGCGCGGTCGATCTGACCGCCTGCGGCGTTGTAGCGTTCGGACGCGTCGGCCAGAGCCTGCCGTGCGGCTTCGTTGCGCGGAGTCAGCTGGTAGACCTGTCCGCCGAGCCGCTCGATGGTTACCCGCGCGTCGGCCTGTGCCTCCTCGAGCTCGCGCGCGTTGCGCTTGTTCTGTTCGGCACGCAGGTACAGCAGAGCACCGACGCACACGATCACGATCACGATCAGCCACCACAGCATCGCGCGCCTCATTTCGTCGAGGTGTCGAGATGCCGTCCAGTTTACTGATCGGTTGCCCGAACGCGCTGACCGCTGTTGATCAGCGCGTTGCCTATTAGCTACCGGCGAGGTGGCGGGCGATGACCAGGCGCTGGATCTGGTTGGTTCCCTCGAAGATCTGCATGACCTTCGCTTCGCGCATGTAGCGCTCGACGGGGAAGTCCTGGGTGTAGCCGTAGCCACCGAAGACCTGGACCGCGTCGGTGGTCACCTTCATGGCCGCGTCGGTGGCGACCAGTTTGGCGACCGAAGCCTGGCGCGAATACGGCAGACCCGCGTCGCGGCGGCGGGCGGCGTCGAGGTAGGTGGCGCGGGCTGTGTCGACGGCGGCGGCCATGTCGGCCAGGACGAACCCGAGGCCCTGGTGGTCGATGATCTTGCGGCCGAAGGCTTCTCGTTCCTTGGCGTAGGCGACAGCCTCGTCGAGCGCGCGCTGGGCGACGCCGGTGGCGACGGCGGCGATGCCGAGGCGGCCCGCGTCGAGTGCGCTGAACGCGATCGAAAGTCCTTGCCCCTCTTCGCCGATGCGGCGTTCGGCGGGCAGGAACGCGTCGTCGTAGGCGGCGGTGGTGGTGGGGATGCCGCGCAGGCCCATCTTCTCCTCGGGCTTGCCGAAGCTCAGGCCCTCGGTGCCCGCGGGGACGAGGAAGCAGGAGATGCCGCGCGAACCCTCGCCGGTGCGGGCGAACAGGGTGTAGAAGTCGGCGCGGCCGCCGTTGGTGATCCAGGCCTTGGTGCCGTTGATGTTGTAGCCGCCGTCGACGGGGGTGGCCCGGCACCGCAGAGCGGCCGCGTCGGAACCGGCGTGTGCCTCGGAAAGGCTGTAGGCGCCGATGGTTTCGCCCGACAGCATGCCCTCGAGCCACTGCTGTTTCTGCTCGTCGGTGCCGTAGGTGAACAGCGGATGGCACGACAGGCCGTGCACGCTCACCGCGACGGCGACGGCAGCCCAGCGGCTCGCGATCTCCTCGAGGACCTGGAGGTACACCTCGTAGGGCTGTGCGCCGCCGCCGAATTCCTCCGGGTACGGCAGGCTGAGCAACCCGGCCGCGCCGAGCGCGGGGAAGACGCCGTCGGGGAAGACCCCGGTCCTCTCGCTCTCGGCGACCCTCGGCTCCAGCACCTTGTCGGCGATATCGCGGGTCAGTTCGATCAGGTCGCGCGCCTCGTCGGTGGGCAGCATCCGGTCAACAGCCATGCTCGTCACAGTATCCGTCGTTCACTTCGTCGACCCTGGCGAGGCGAACCCGCGTGGCTCTATTATCTGCGCATGAATGCAGATGCTCGTTCGCCCCTGGCTGAGGATCAGGTGGGGTTGGTGGTCGAGGTGTTCCGAATGCTGGCCGACCCGACGAGGGTTCAGGTCCTCTGGGCGCTGGCCGATCAAGAACTCTCGGTGAACGAATTGGCGAGCCGGGTCGGCAAGCCGGGCCCCTCGGTGTCCCAGCATCTGGCGAAACTGCGGATGGCCAGGCTCGTGCGCACCCGTCGCGAGGGGACCACCATCTACTACAGCCTCGACAACGACCACGTCCGCAGCCTGGTCGTCGACGCGGTACACAACGCCGAACATGCCGGTCCTGGAGTGCCGTCGCACCATAGGGGTCCCGATGGTCAGCCGCCGCACGCGCGGCCGCCCGGTATGTGACGACGAGCCGACCTGCAGGAATGTTGTCGGAGGAAACGATTGCGAGCCCCAAACCTTTCGGTAGCATCCGTTGTGACGTGGCTCATGCCACGGCAGGGACTTGAAGGAGCACCGATGCTGAGCACCATGCAGGACGACCAGCTCTCGCTGGCCAAACTGCTCAACTATGCCGCAACTTTCCAGGGCGATTCGACTGTGTCCACATGGACCGGTGACGGTGTTCGCACCATGACCTACCGTGAGCTCGGCGCCGATTCGGCCCGGCTGGCCAACGCGCTGCGGGGTCTCGGCATCGAAGAGGGTGACCGCGTCGGCACCTTCATGTGGAACAACAACGAGCACATGGTCGCTTACATCGCGGTGCCCGCGATGGGCTCGGTGCTGCACGCGCTCAACATCCGGCTGTTCCCCGAGCAGTTGGTCTTCGTCGCCAACCACGCCGAGGACAAGGTCGTGCTCGTCGACGGCACGCTGGTGCCGCTGTTCGCGCAGTACCTACCGAGCCTGAAGACCGTGCAGCACGTGATCGTCGTCAACGGCGATCCGTCCGCGCTCACCGCGCCCGAGGGCGTCACCGTGCACTCCTACCGCGAGCTGCTCGATGCCCAGTCCACCGACTTCGACTTCCCGGTCGTCGACGAACGGTCCGCCGCGGCGATGTGTTACACCTCCGGCACCACCGGCGACCCGAAGGGCGTCGTCTACTCGCACCGCTCCAACTGGCTGCACGCGATGCAGGTGAACTCGCCCAACGGCATGGGTTTCCAGGGCTCGGACTACGTGCTGGCGATCGTGCCGCTGTTCCACGCCAACGCCTGGGGCCTGCCGTACGCGGCACTGATGTCGGGCGCCAACGTCCTGATGCCGGACCGCTTCCTGCAGCCCGGCCCGCTGCTGGAGATGATGGCGGCCGAGAAGCCGACCTTCGCCGCCGCGGTGCCCACCATCTGGGGCGGCGTGCTGGCCGCGCTGGCCGCCGCGCCGCAGGACATCTCGCACCTGCGTACCGCGGTCGTCGGTGGCTCCGCGGTACCGCCCGCGATGATGCGCGCGTTCGAGGAGAAGCACGGCGTGCGCATCCTGCACGCGTGGGGCATGACCGAGACCTCCCCGCTGGGCAGCGTCGCGCACGCGCCCGCGGGCGTCAGCGATGACGATGCCTGGGAGTACCGCTACACGCAGGGTCGCTTCCCGGCCAACGTCGAGGCCCGGCTGGTCGGCGACGACGGCAAGGTCGTCCCGAACGACGGTGAGTCGCTCGGCGAGCTCGAGGTCCGCGGCGCGTGGATCACCGGCTCCTACTACTCGCCCACCGGCGCGGAGATCGACCCGGACAAGTTCGACGACGGCTGGCTGCGTACCGGTGACGTCGGCAAGATCAGCGCCAACGGCTACCTCACCCTGGTGGACCGCTCCAAGGACGTCATCAAGTCCGGCGGTGAGTGGATCTCCTCGGTGGATCTGGAGAACGCGGTGATGGGCCACGCGGCCGTCGCCGAGGCCGCGGTCATCGGTGTGCCCGACGAGAAGTGGGACGAGCGCCCGCTGGTCGCCATCGTGCTGGCCGAGGGCGCTGCCGCCGAGGCGGGCGAGCTGCGCGACTACCTGGCCGACAAGTTCGCCAAGTGGCAGCTGCCCGAGCGCTGGACCTTCATCGCCGAGGTGCCGAAGACCAGCGTCGGTAAGTTCGACAAGAAGCGCCTGCGCGCCCAGTACGCCGAGGGCGAGCTGGACGTCGTCACGGTGTAGACGAACGACAAGGCGGGCGTGGAATCGCTTCCACGCCCGCCTTTTTCGTCGATCAGCAGTTGCGCAGCTCGGGGCTCTGGTTCAAGAGCTGAGCACGCGGGCTGATGTAGGTGGTGTAGGTCTCCCCGCCGACGGCCGACAGCGGGAACGCCGCGACCCGATGGCAGTTCTGGAAGGCCAGCTTCACACCGAAATGCCGTTCCAGGCCGCCGCGGATGGCGTCGGAGGCCAGGGCGCGCAGCAGCTGCCCGCGCGCCACCTCGTCCGGCGGCGGGATCCGGTTGTCGGCGTATTCGTCGGTGCCGGTGCGCAGGTCTTCGGCCACCCGGCTCACCACCTCCCACGCGTAAGGCAGTGAGGTACGGACACATTCGACGAATTCGGCGTCGTCGATATTGCCTTGTTCTGCGCGTTCGAGTAATGCGGCGGGAACATCGAGGGACATGGCTCTCCTCCTGCTTGGGGGTGGTCGGCGGGACGCGATGCCAGGTCCGAGTCTAAACGAAATCCGTTGTCAATAACCCTGGATTCGTTCCGAAAGTGCTTTCCGGAGTGCGCTTTTCGCGTCGGTGGCGAGGTCGGTGACCAGTTCGCTTGCCGGTTGCCCGGTGCTCAGCGAGTGCGCTTGCCCCGCCCACAGATTCACTTCGTCGGTGTTGCCGCCCGCCCGCGCGGCGGCCCGCAAGGGGGCGGTGGCGTAATGGATTTCGGGGTAGGCGGCCGGCGCGTCGGCGGTGTGGTCGACGAGGAAACGGTTGCGGATCCCGCGAGCGCGACGTCCGGTGAACGCGCGCGTGAGCATCGTCGGTTCCGGCGTCCCGATCGCACCACGATGCACGGCGTTGGTGCCGGCTTCCGGGCAGCGCAGCAGCGCGGTGCCGATCTGCGCCGCCGCCGCACCGGCCGCCAGCACCCCGGCCACGCCGGCGCCGGTGGCGATCCCGCCCGCCGCGACGAGCGGGCGGGAGGTGACGGCGGTGAGCAGCTGAATCAGGGTCAGCAGACCGGGTGGGTCGATCGGGTCGTCGGCGGGATCGTCGAGGAAGCTCGCGCGGTGCCCGCCGGCCTCGGCGCCCTGGGCGATCAATACGTCGGCCCCCGCCTCGACGGCGATCAGTGCCTCGGCGGGGGAGGTGACCGTGACCCACACCTCCGAGCCGACCGCGTGCAGCCGGTCCACCTCCACCGCGCTGGGGCAGCCGAAGGTCGTCGAGACCACGGCGACCGGATCGGCCACCAGCAGATCGAGCTTGTCGTCCCATCCGTCGGTGTCGTGCTCAGGGGTGCCGATCGGGAACTCGGCGCCGAGTTCGGCGAGGTAGGTGGCGTAGCCGGCTGGATCGGCCACCACGCCGGGCGCGAACAGGTTCACCCCGAACGGCGCCGTGGTGGCGGCTCTCGTCGCCTCGATCTGCGCTGCCACCGCCTCGGTGCCGAGGTATCCGGCGGCGAGCTGGCCGAACCCGCCCGCGGCCGCGACGGCGACCACCAACTCGGGTGTGGACGGGCCGCCCGCCATGGGCGCGGCGACGATGGGGACGGTCAAGGTCTCGATCACCATGTGTCGAGTCTGGTCGGTCGGGACCGTGTTCAGGCCCGGTGACAGCGCGTGTGGTGGATCGGACACTGTGATCGTTACTGTGCGGCACGTCATCTACCTGCGAATTCATGACAGAAGGTTGCGGAATGGTCACGGCCGAGTAGAGTTCGCGTCACAACGTATGCCGAACCGTTACACATAGTTCGGCATCGGAGAACACCCAGGTGGTCTCCGGGCCGGTCGCAGACCGGTTTCGTTTCCTTGTTGTCGGACGCTAGGACGAGATCTTGTCGCAGCACCGTGTGGGTCCCGAATCCATCTCCGTGCAGGCCCTGCTTGCGCACGCGGATGGCCGGAGCCCGAGCAGGAGCAGGCACCGCGCTGAGGCGTCGCGTTCCGATCGTGTCCGGGTCGCCGCCAGCGCCGCGGTCGCCGCGGGCGCGTTGGTCGGCGTCACCGCTCAGATCGCCCCTGCCCTCGCCTTCGCCGCGCCGCTGCTGCCGACCCACGACGACAGCGTCGAGGAATCGGTCGTTCCCGAGTCGGCCCGCCAGGATGTCGACCTCGTCGCCGCGCAGGAAGTCGCCGCGCACGTCGAGACCCCCGCGCCGGTGACCGCGGTCGCCGCGCCGATCGCCGCCCCCGTGGCCGCGCCCTTCGGAATCGGCAACCTGCCCCCCGAGATCTCCGGCCCGCTGTCGCAGGTCGAGGACATCCTCCAGGGCATCCAGCACCAGGTCGCGCCGCCGCAGGCCACCCGACCGGTCGCGGGCCCGATCAGCTCCGGCTTCGGCTCGCGCTGGGGTGCCATGCACTACGGCCTCGACTTCGCCGACTCGATCGGCGCTCCGATCAAGTCCGTGTCCAACGGCACCGTCATCGAGGCGGGCCCGGCGTCGGGCTTCGGCCTGTGGGTGCGGGTGCTGCACGACGACGGCACCACCGGCGTCTACGGCCACGTCAACGAAATGCTGGTCAGCGAAGGCCAGCGGGTCAACGCGGGCCAGGTCATCGCGACCGTCGGCAACCGTGGCCAGTCCACCGGCCCGCACCTGCACCTCGAGATCTGGGATCAGGGCGGCGCCAAGATGGACCCGATTCCGTATCTCGCTTCCAAGGGCGTGCCGCTGGAATGGGGCCCTTCCGCGCACTGAGTTTCTGGAGCGCTGGCGCGCCCCTCCCTAAGGGTCGGTGTACGCGGTGTGCTTTGACAGCGTTAGCGAGTGACGGTGGTTCTTATGAGCCCCGTCACTTTGCCGTTCGTGGGGGCAACACGTTCCAGGGCCGGGCCGATAGTCCTCTGGGCCCCGAGCACCGGGGGCACGCTGACTCGGACATTGTGTGACCGGTCTATATGATGACTCGATCTGCACGGTGCGGGGCAGCCGCACGTGCAGACGCGATGAGAGGTGAATGAACTCGAATGGAAACTGCCCGTCGTTCTGCCCGCGGTAATCGCCGTCGCCGGTCGAGCAGTCCGACATTCGGGCAGTTGCTGACGGGAGCGGTCGAATCGGCCGCCGATCGGGTCGCGGTCCGGTTCAACCCGTCCGGTGACCCGGCCGACCAGCGTCAGCTCACCTACTCCGAGTTCGATCAGCGGTCCTCGCAGCTGGCTCGCACGCTCATCGCTCGTGGCATCGGCCCCGGCGACGTCGTCGCCATCGGCATCGCCCGGTCGATCGACTCCGTGCTCGCGGTGTGGGCGATCGCCAAGACCGGCGCCGCCTACGTCCCGGTGGACCCCAACTACCCGGCCGACCGCATCGCGCACATCGTGTCCGACTCCGGCGCGGTGCTCGGACTCACCACCGCCGCGCACCGCGACGTGCTCGGTACGGCGCTGACCTGGCTCGAGCTCGACGACGCCGAGACGGCCACCACGATCGCGGCCCAGCCCGCGCACCCGATCTCCTACACCGACCGGATCCGCACCCTCGACGAGCGGCACCCGGCCTACGTGATCTACACCTCGGGCTCCACCGGTAAGCCCAAGGGCGTCGTGGTGACCCACACCGGTCTGGCCGGTCTGGTCGCCGCCGAGCGCGCGCACTACCGCGTCGCCGCCGACTCGCGCGTGCTGCACGTGTGTTCGCCGAACTTCGACGTGTCGGTGCTCGAACTGCTGCTCACCTTCTCCGCGGGCGCCACCCTGGTGATCGCGCCGCCCGGTGTGTTCGGTGGTTTCGAGCTCGCGGAACTGCTGCGTCGCGAACAGGTTTCGCACATGCTCATCACTCCGGGCGCGCTGGAATCGGTGGATTCGGCGGACCTGGACGACCTGCGCGTAGTGGTCGTCGCCGGTGACAAGTTCGGTCCGGAACTGGTCGGCCGCTGGGCCGTGGGCGAGCGTGAGTTCTACAACGGTTACGGCCCCACCGAGGCCACCATCCTGGCCACCAGTACCGCGCCGATGGATCCGGCCGCGCCGGTGACGATCGGTGCCGCGATCGCCGGTGTCGGTGCCTTCGTGCTGGATTCGCGGCTGCGGCCGGTGCCCGCGGGTGTGATCGGCGAGCTGTATCTGTCGGGTCCCGCGCTGGCGCAGGGTTACCTGAACCGCCCCGCGCTGACCGCGGAACGTTTCGTCGCCAGCCCGTTCGGCGCCGAATCCGGTGACGCGAACGCGCGCCTGTACCGCACCGGAGACCTGGTGCGGCGCAGCGAATCCGGTGACGGCGTCATCGAATACATGGGGCGCTCGGACTTCCAGGTGAAGATCCGCGGTTTCCGGATCGAGCTCGGTGAGATCGACAACGCACTCACCGCGCACCCCGACATCGACTTCGCGGCCACGCTCGGCAAGACGCTGCCTTCCGGTGTGACAGCTCTGGTTTCGTATGTGATGCCCCGCTCCGGCGCCACGGTCGAGGTGGCCGCGCTCGACGCGTTCCTCGCGAAATCGTTGCCCGGCTACATGATTCCGGCCGCGATCATGGTGCTGGACCGGATCCCGCTGACGCCGGTGGGCAAGCTGGACCGAAAGGCGTTGCCAGAGCCCGTTTTCGCGGTGCGTGAATTCCGCGCGCCGGTGACTCCGGTGCAGCAGGTGGTGGCCGACATCTTCGCCGAGCTGCTCACCGCCGGTGCGCCGGACGAGATCCGGGTCGGTGCCGACGACGACTTCTTCGAGCTCGGCGGCAACTCGCTGCTGGCCGCGCAGGCCGCCACGCGCATCGGCGCCGCGCTCGACACCAGGATTCCGGTGCAGGTGCTGTTCGAGGTCAGCACGGTCTCGGGGCTGGCCGAACGCGTCGAACGTCATATCGGCACCGGTTCCGGCCAGGAGCTGGTCGCGCAGCAGCGCCCCGACTCGATCCCGCTGTCGTTCGCCCAGCAGCGGATGTGGTTCCTCAACCAGTTCGATCCGGCCAGCGCTGTGAACAACATGCCGATCGCGGTGCGCCTGTCGGGCGCGCTCGATGTCGACGCGTTGCGTGTCGCGGTCACCGACCTGGTGGCCCGCCACGAGGTGCTGCGCACGATGTATCCGCCGGTCGACGGGGTCGGCACGCAGCTGGTGCTGCCGCTGTCGGACCCGCGCGCCGTGCCCGCTCTGGCGGCCGGCGAGGCAGGCGAGGACGCGATCGCGGCCCTGGTCACCGAGACCGTCAGCGCGGGCTTCGATGTCACCGTGGCTCCGCCGCTGCGCCTGCGGTTGCTGCGACTGAGCGCGACCGAGCACGTACTGGTCTGCGTGATGCACCACATCGCCGGTGACGGTGTGTCGATGGGCCCGCTCACCCGCGACCTGATGACCGCCTACGTTCAGCGCAGCGCGGGTAACGCGCCGGGCTGGCCCGAATTGGCCGTCCAGTACGCCGATTTCACGCTCTGGCAGCGGGCCGTGCTCGGGACCGAGGACGACCCGGAGTCGATCCTGACCCAGCAGATCGACTTCTGGCGCACCCAGCTCGCCGGTGTGCCCGACCAGCTCGAGCTGCCCACCGACCGGCCGCGGCCCGCCACCGCCTCCTACCGGGGTGCGAGCCTGGACTTCCGCATCCCGGCCGAGGTCCATGCCGGGCTGGATCAGATCGCGCGCGCCAACAATTCGACGTTGTTCATGGTGGTGCACGCCGCGCTGTCGGCACTGCTGGCCCGGCTGTCGGGCAGCAGCGACATCGCCATCGGCACCCCCGTCGCGGGTCGTGGTGACGCCGCCCTCGACGACCTGATCGGCATGTTCGTCAATACCCTGGTGCTGCGTACCGAGGTCGACCCGGCGGACAGCTTCGAAGAACTGCTCGCCTCGACCCGCGCGGTCGACGTCGCGGCCTTCGGTCACGCCGATGTGCCGTTCGAGCGATTGGTCGAGCTGCTCGACCCGGCCCGTTCGACCGCGCGGCACCCGCTGTTCCAGGTGATGCTCGCCTTCCAGAACATGGCGCGCACGGCACTGGAGCTGCCCGGTCTGACCGTCGCGGGCGTCGAGATGACCATTCCGTTCGCCAAGTTCGACCTGCAGTTCGAGATGGTGGAGGACACCGATCGCCACGGTGCGCCGCACGGCATCGCGGTCGGGCTCACCTACGCCACCGATCTGTTCGACGCCGAGACCGTCGCCGGGTTCGCCGATCGGTTCCAGCGATTGCTGGCCGCGATCGTCGCCGCGCCCGCCGAGCCGCTCGGTGCGATCGAGCTCATGGAGCCCGCCGAGCTGGACCGGATCCTGGTGCAGTGGAACGACACTGGCCATGACCTCGCGCCGGAATTGTTGCTCGACGGCTATCGACGTGCGGTGGCCGCGCACCCCGACGCTGTCGCTGTCGCGTACGAGGGCGCCGAGCTGACCTATCGGGAGTTCGACGAGCGGGTCAACCGCCTCGCCCGGTTGCTGGTGACCCACGGTGTCGGTCCCGAATCCCTGGTCGGCCTCGCCGTTCGGCGCTCGCTCGATCTGGTGGTCGGGATGTACGCGATCGTGACCGCCGGCGGTGCGTATGTGCCGATCGACCCGGACCATCCGGCCGATCGCATCGCCCACATTCTCGACACCGCCGCGCCCGCCGCGGTGCTGAGCACCACCGCGGATGCGATCGAGGTGCCCGCGGGTGTGCCGGTGATCCTGGTGGATTCCGTTGCGCTCGAGGAGTTCTCGGCTGCCCCTGTCGAGCTGGCTCGGCCGGTCCGGCCCGAGAACCCGGCCTATGTCATCTTCACCTCCGGTTCCACCGGGCGCCCCAAGGGTGTGGCGGTGTCGCACGCGGCGATCGTCAACCAGATGGTCTACATGGGCGCCGAGTACGGGATCGGCCCGTCGGATGTGTATCTGCAGAAGACGCCCGCCACATTCGACGTGTCGCTGTGGGGCTACTTCCTGCCGCTGCGGACCGGCGCGAAGCTGGTCGTGTCGACCCACGACGGACATCGCGACCCGCTGTATCTCGCCGAAACGATCGCGGCGCAGGGCGTGACGCTCACCGACTTCGTGCCGTCGATGCTGTCGGTCTTCGCCGCGCACACCACCGCCGGTGCCATTCCCAGTCTGCGGGCGGTGTTCGCCGCCGGTGAGGCGCTGCCCACCGAGACCGTGGCCGACGTGGCCCGCGTGTCCTCGGCGGCAGTGCACAACCTGTACGGGCCCACCGAGGCTGCTGTCACCGTGACGCGATGGCCCGCGAGCGATGCCGATCGCGGTTCGGTGCCGATGGGCGTGCCGGAGTGGAACACCCGCGTCTACGTGCTGGATTCACGCCTGCGCGCGGTGCCCGCCGGAGTGGTCGGCGAGCTGTACCTCGCCGGTGATCAGCTCGCGCGCGGCTATGTCGCCCGTCCCGGTCTGACCGCGGATCGGTTCGTGGCCAACCCCTTCGAGCCCGGCGCGCGGATGTATCGCTCCGGCGACCTCGTCCGCTGGGGTGGATCCTCGGCCGAGCCCGCGCTGGAATACCTGGGCCGCACCGACTTCCAGGTGAAGTTCCGCGGTCAGCGCATCGAGCTCGGTGAGATCGAGACCGCCCTGCTCGCACAGGAGGCGATCAGCCAGGCCGTGGCCCTGGTACTCGACACCGCGTCCGGCCAGCACCTGGTGGCGTATGTGGTGGCGCGGCCCGGCGAGGAGCCCGACCCCGCGGCGCTGCGTACGGCCGTGGCGGACTCGCTGCCCACCTACATGGTTCCGACCGTCGTCACGGTGCTGGACGGCTTCCCGCTGAATCCGAGCGGCAAGCTCGACCGCAAGGCGCTGCCCGCCCCCGCGTTCACCGCCGGCGAATTCCGCGCTCCCACCAGTCCCGCCGAGGAGATCGTCGCCGGGGTCTTCGCGGAACTGCTCGGCATGGCCCGCGTCGGCGCCGACGACGACTACTTCGCGCTCGGCGGCAACTCGCTGCTCGCCACCCGGGCGATCGCCCGCATCAACGAGGCGCTCGGCGCCCACCTGGCCATTCGCGACCTGTTCGAGACGCCCACCGTGTCGGCTCTGGCCGCGCGCGTCGGTGGTGCGAGCGGTGCCGCCGCCCGCCCGCCGCTGGTCGCCGCCGAACGGCCGCAGCGCATTCCGCTGTCGCTGGCTCAGCAGCGCATGTGGGTGGTCAACCAGGTCGACCCCGCCTCGGGCTCCTACAACATCCCCTTCGCGATCCGCCTCACCGGCGAGCTCGACATCGCCGCGCTCGGCGCCGCTGTCACCGACGTGCTCGGCAGACACGAGTCGCTGCGCACCTTCTTCCCGGTGTTCGACGGCAGTCCCTTCCAGGAGATCCTCTCCGTGGCCGATGTGCTGCCCGAGGGGCTCCAGGTCGAGACGACCACCGATATCCTCACTCGTGCAGGCGAATTGGCCGGTGCTGGGTTCGATGTGACGCGTGAGGTTCCGCTGCGTGCGCGGTTGCTCACCGACGGGACTTCGGCCGAGTGGCTGCTTGTTGTCGTGGTGCACCATATTTCGGCCGACGGTGCGTCCTTGGCCCCGCTCGCTCGCGATCTGATGACCGCTTACGTGGCGCGTGCCGCGCACCAGAGCCCGGCGTGGACGCCGCTGGAAGTGCAGTACGCGGACTTCGCGCTGTGGCAGCGGGCGGTCGTCGGCGACGACGAGCAGCCGGAATCCCTGGCCGCCGCCCAGCTCGACTACTGGCGCACCCAGCTGGCCGACGTGCCACCGCTGCTGGAGCTGCCGCAGGACCGCCCGCGGCCCTCGGTACCGACCCTGCGCGGCGCCACGTCCGAGCTGCGGTTGCCGGCCGAGGTGCACGCCGCCCTCAATCACTTGGCACGCGAGCACAAGTCGTCGCTGTTCATGGTCGTGCACGCGGCGCTGGCCGTGCTGCTCGGCCGCTTGTCGGGCACCTCCGACATCGCCATCGGCACCGCTGTCGCCGGGCGCGGTGAGCGGGCGCTCGACGAGCTGGTCGGCATGTTCGTCAACACCTTGACCCTGCGCACCGTTCTCGATCCGGCCGGTTCCTTCGACGAGGCCGTGGACGTGGCGCGGGAGACCGACCTCGGCGCGTTCGCCAATGCCGACCTGCCGTTCGAGCGGGTCGCCGAGGTCGTCGCACCGGGCCGGGGCAGTGCGCAGAGCCCGCTGTTCCAGGTGGCGCTCACCTTCAGCAACAACGAGGCGGCCGCGCTCGAACTGCCCGGCCTCACCGTGAACGCGCTGGACACCGCGATCGCCGCCAAGTTCGACCTGCAGGTGGACGTCGAACCGCGCTTCACCGCCGCCGGTGACCCCGACGAGCTGGTCACGCTGTTCAACTACGCCACCGACCTGTTCGACGAGGCCACCGTGCGCAGCATCGGCGCCCGCTTCGCCCGCATCCTGACCGCCGTCGCCGCCGACCCGCAGATCCGTATCGGCGACATCGACATCCTCGACGAGTCCGAACGCACCCGGCTGCTCGCCGGCGCGGCCAAGGCGCCCGCGCCGAGCACCCCGTCGGGCGGCACCACTCTGGCGCAGGCTTTCACCGCCGCCGCCGAGGACGACCCCGACGGCCCCGCGCTCGTCTGGGGTGACGACGCGCTGACCTTCGAGCAGCTCGACGCCCGCTCCGCCCGCCTGGCCCGCCTGCTGATCGGGCGCGGCTTCGGGCCAGGAGACGGTGTGGCCGTTGATCTTCCGCGTGGCGTCGACTGGGCCGTCGCGGTCTGGGCGATCCTCAAGGCAGGCGCGGCCGTGGTCCCGGTGACCGGCACCGAGTCGCCTGCCGAACCCGCCGCGAAACTGGGTATCACCGTCGGCGAACCTCGCGGTGTCGACTGGATCTCGCTCGACGACCCGGCGATCAAGACCGAACTGTCCACTCAGTCGGCGCGTCCGGTCACCTACGCCGACCGGACCCGAGCCCTGCGCGGCGGTGACCCGGCCTTCGTCGGCGCCGACGGCACCCGCAGTTACGACGAACTCGCCACGGCGGGTGCGCAGGTGCGCGCCGGCACCGACCTGACCTTCGAAGCCCGCACCTTCGGCTACGGCTCGGCCGACAGCTTCACTGCTCTGGTCGAGCCGGTGGCCGCGGGCGTTGCGGGCGCATCGATGGTGCTGGTGCCCGGCGTCGCGGACACCGGGGTAGCCAACGGATTGTCGGCGTCACTGGCCGAGGAGTGGGTGACCCACTTGTTCGGTGACCGGGTGGGGATCGAGGCGCTCGATACCGCCGAGCTCGGTGATCTGCGGGCGCTGATCGCCGACGATGCCGCACCCGGCAATCCGGGAGCGGCCGAGGCAGTGCTGGTACTCGGAGATCTGCGCGCCCCGGTGGCGTGAGCGGCGCTCGCGGCGCGGGGCTCCGCCGCGGGACAACAAGTTTCGGTGATGGGTGAGGTGGAACAGCTATGACACGACCGGCAAGAACCCGACCGGTTCGTACGCGTCGCCCGCGGGTCACCGCGTTGGCACAGCTGCTGGCCACCGCGGTCGAGACCAACCCCGACGGTCTCGCGGTCGTCCTCGCCGACGCCGCCCGCACCCTCGGCAGCCTCACCTACGCCGAACTCGACGAGCGTTCGAACCGCATCGCCCGCTTCCTGATCGGTCGTGGCATCGGCGCGGGCGACCTGGTCGCCATCGGAATCCCGCGCTCGATCGAATCGGTCCTCGCCGTGTGGGCCGTCACCAAGACCGGAGCAGGCTTCGTCCCCGTCGACCCGAACTACCCACCGGACCGGGTGGCGCACATGGTCACCGACTCCGGCGCGGTCTTCGGGCTGACCGTCGGGGCCGTCGCTGCCGGACTTCCCGCGCAGGTGCAATGGCTCCCACTCGACGGCGGCGACCCGGCGGATCCCTTCGACGACTTCTCCGGCGAGGCGATCACCTCCGCCGACCGGCTTCGTCCGGTGCGGGCCGAGGATCTCGCGTACCTCATCTACACCTCCGGCTCCACCGGCCTGCCGAAGGGCGTCGCGGTGACGCAGGCCGGGCTCGCGGGGTTCAGCGAGGAGCAGCGTCGGCAATACGGTGTCGAACCCACCTCGCGCACGCTGCATTTCGCGTCGCCGTCCTTCGATGCCTCGCTGCTGGAGCTGCTGCTGGCGATCGGCGCGGGCGCCACGATGGTGATCGTCGACCCGAGTGTGTACGGCGGCGACGATCTGGCCGCGCTGCTGCGGCGGGAACGGGTGAGCCACGCGTTCATCACTCCGGCCGCGCTGGCCTCGATCGACCCGGACGGGCTCGACGACTTCCGGGTGGTGGCGGTGGGTGGCGAGGCTGTTGCACCGGATCTGCTGCGGCGCTGGGCGATTCCGCTCGCCGACGGCACCCTGCGCGAATTCCACAACGTATACGGGCCCACCGAGACGACCATCGTCACCAACATCAGTGTGCCGCTGAAACCGGGCGACCCGATGACCATCGGCGGCCCGATCAACGGGGTCGCCGAATACGTCCTCGACGACCGGCTCGGCCCCGTTCCGCCCGGCGTCACCGGCGAGCTCTACATCACCGGCGCCCAGCTGACCCGCGGCTACCACGCCCGCCCGGGCCTGACCGCCTCGCGCTATGTCGCGAATCCGTTCGACCCGGCCGGTTCTCGCCTCTACCGCACCGGTGATCTGGTCCGCTGGACCGCCGATGGCGCGTTGGATTATGTGGGCCGCAACGACTTCCAGGTCAAGATCCGTGGTTTCCGCATCGAGCTCGGTGAGATCGACGCGGTGCTCTCGGCCCACGAGAGCCTCGACTTCGCCGCCACCATCGGTCACGAACTCGACAGCGGCGCCACCATTCTGGTGTCCTACGTGCACGCGGCTCCGGGTGCGACCGTCGACACCGCCGCGCTCACCGCCTTCGCCGAGCGCAGCCTGCCCGCGCACATGGTGCCGACCGTGCTGATGGAGCTCGACACCATCCCGCTCACCCCGGTCGGCAAGCTCGACCGAAGGGCGCTGCCCGCACCGATCCTCGAACACGCCGAATTCCGTGCTCCCACCACGGCGGTCGAGGAGATCGTGGCAGGCACCTTCGTTCAGGTGCTCGACCTCGGCGACACGCAGCTCGGCCTCGACGACGACTTCTTCGCCCTCGGCGGCAACTCACTGATGGCCACCCAGGTCGCCGCCCGCCTCGGTGCCGCGCTGGACACCGCGTTTCCGGTCCGGCTGCTGTTCGAGGCGTCGACGGTGGAAACGCTGGCCCGGCGACTCGCCGAATCCGCCGGTGCGGGTGCACGTCCCGCGCTGACCGCGGGGGAGCGGCCGGCACGGATTCCGCTGTCGCTGGCCCAGCAGCGGATGTGGTTCCTCAATCAGTTCGACCCGGGATCGGTCGCCTACAACATTCCGATGGCGGTGCGGCTGCACGGGGCCATCGATGTCGAAGCCCTGCGCGCCGCCGTCGCCGACCTCGTCGCCCGGCACGAAACCTTGCGCACGATCTACCCCGAGACCGACGGCGGGCCGATCCAGCAGATCCTGACCGGGACCGAGGCGACGCCGCGGCTCGAGGTGCGCTCGATCGCGCCCGAGCAGCTCACCGCCGCCATACACGAGTTCGGTTCGTCGGGGTTCGATGTGCGCGGCCAGGTGCCGTTGCGGGTCGCGTTGTTCGAACTCGGTGGCGACGAAGCGGTGCTCGCGGTGGTCGTGCACCACATCGCCGGTGACGGGTCCTCACTCGCCCCGCTCACCAGGGATCTCATGCTCGCCTACGCGGCCCGCTCGGCGGGTGACGCGCCGGAGTGGGCGCCGCTGGCCGTGCAGTACGCCGACTACGCCTTGTGGCAGCGGGCCTTGCTCGGCAGCGAGGACGACCCGCGGTCGCTGGCCTCGGCCCAGCTCGCCTACTGGCGTGACGCGCTGGCCGGGCTGCCCGACCAGCTCGACCTGCCCGCCGACCGGCCGCGTCCCGCCGTGCAGTCCTTCGCCGGTGGTCGCGTCCCGATCGAGGTCGACGCCGAAACCCATCGTGCCCTGCTGGCTGTGGCGCGCGATCAGGGCGCGACGCTGTTCATGGTCGTGCACACCGCCCTCGCGGTGACGCTGGCCAGGCTCGCGGGCACCGACGATCTGGCGGTCGGTACCCCCGTCGCGGGTCGTGGCGAGGCCGCGCTCGACGACCTGATCGGCATGTTCGTCAACACCCTGGTCTTTCGCACCACGCTGCGAACCGGTGAGTCGTTCACCGAACTGCTCGCCCGCCAGCGCGATACCGACCTCCAGGTCTTCGCGAACGCGGACCTGCCGTTCGAGCGGCTGGTCGAGGCGATCAACCCCGCCCGCTCCACTGCCCGCCACCCGCTGTTCCAGGTCGGCCTGTCCTTCCAGAACCTCAGCCGCTCCGGCCTCGAACTCGGCGAGACCGCGGTCGAGGGTGTCGACGTGGATCTCGCGGTGTCCCAGTTCGATCTGCACGCCATCGTCGCCGACGGCTACGACAGTGATGGCGTGGCGCAGGGGATCAGCGGCGTGTTCACCTATGCCACGGACCTTTTCGACGAGTCGACCGCACAGTCCTACGCGGATCGCTTCGCGCGAGTGCTCACCGCGATCGCCGCCGCGCCGGGCCGCCCCGTCGACGAGATCGACCTGCTCTCCGATGCCGAGCGTGCGCGAATCCTGCACGACTGGAACGCGACCGGCCACACCACCCCGGCCACGACGCTCGCCGCCCTGTTCGCCGACACCGCGGCCGCGAACCCGGACGGTGTGGCGCTCGTCGACGCCGACGGCGCCACGCTCACCTATCGTGGGTTCGCGGGGCGCGTGAATCAGCTGGCGCGACACCTCATCGCGCAGGGCGTCGGCGTCGAGGACCGGGTCGCCTTGGCGATGCGACGCTCGACCGAGCTGGTCGTCGCCATGTACGCGGTGACGCAGGCGGGCGCCGCCTACGTTCCCGTCGATCCCGGCCAGCCCGCCGAGCGGGTATCGCATGTGCTCGCGACCGCTGCCCCGACCTGCGTACTGAGCACCACGCGTGACGGTTTCACCGCCGGCGTCGACGCGACACGGGGTGCGCCGGTGATCGCCGTCGACACCCTGGACCTGTCGGCGGTATCAGCCGACCCGATTGCGGCGAGCGAGCGCATCGGGGTGTTGCGGTCCGGGAACACCGCCTACGTCATCTTCACCTCCGGCTCGACCGGCAAGCCGAAGGGCGTCGCCGTCTCGCACGCCGCCATCGTCAACCAGCTGCGGTGGAAGACAGAAGCATTCGGCCTCGACCGCGACGATTCGGTCCTGTTGAAGACCGCCGCCACCTTCGACCTGTCGGTCTGGGAATTCTGGTCGGCCGCGATCTGCGGTGGGCGCCTGGTGATCACCGCTCCGGAAGGCCATCGCGACCCCGCCTACCTGCTCCGCGTGCTCGCCGCGCACTCGGTGACCACCCTGCACGCGGTGCCGTCGATGCTCGATGCGCTGCTCACCGAATCCGCCGGTGCCCTGCCGAAGTCGCTGCGGCGCGTGCTCGCCATCGGCGAGGCGCTGCCCGCCGCCACCGCCCAGCGTTTCCTGGCGACGAACCCGGCGGCGCTGCACAACCTGTACGGCCCGACCGAGGCCGCGGTCTCCATCACCGACCACCGCGTCACCACCGCCGATCGCACCACGGTCCCGATCGGCCGGCCCGAACGAAACAGCCGGGTCTACGTCCTCGACGCCCGTCTGCGTCCGGTCCCGGTAGGTGTCGCGGGAGAGTTGTATCTGGCGGGCGCGCAGCTCGCCCGCGGGTATTTCGGCCGACCCGACCTCACCGCGGACCGCTTCGTCGCCGACCCGTTCTCCGAGCTCGGCGCCCGCATGTACCGCACCGGTGATCTCGTCGCCTGGACCGCTGACGGCGAACTCGACTACCGCGGTCGCACCGACTTCCAGGTCAAGATCCGCGGATTCCGCATCGAACTCGGCGAGATCGAAGCAGCCCTGCTCGCCGCGCCGCGGATCGCCCAGGCAGCGGTCGTCGCCACGACCGACCCGCAACTCGGTGACCGGCTGGTTGCCTATGTCGTCCCCGCGCCCGGCGGGGAGCTCACCACCGCGCAGGCCAAAGCCGCGGTGGCGCAGGTACTCCCGTCCTACATGGTCCCCTCGGCTTTCGTCGTGCTCGACCGCCTCCCGCTGAACGCGAACGGCAAGCTCGACCGGGCCGCCCTTCCGGCGCCGGTGCTCGAACCCCGCCGCTACCGCGCCCCCGAGACCGAGCACGAGATCGCCGTAGCCGCCGTCTTCACCGAGGTCCTCGGCGCGCGGAACCCCGGCCTCGACGACGACTTCTTCGCGCTGGGCGGCAACTCACTGCTGGCCACCCGCGTCGTGCACCACCTGCGCGAACACACCGGCGTGGAGCTCACCGTCGCCGCGTTCTTCGCCGACCCGACCGTCGCCGGCCTCGCTACCAGAATCAGCGACGGCCCCGCGGACGCGGCCGACCTCGAAGCAGCACTCGCGGTCGTGCTGCCGATCGCCCGCCGCGGCACCCGCCCGCCGCTGATCTGTGTGCACCCCGTCTCGGGTCTGGCCTGGGCCTACGCGAGCCTGGTGCCGCACCTGCCCGAGGATCAGCCCGTGGTCGGCATCCAGTCGCCGGCACTGAGCGATCCGGAATTCCGGCCCGCCTCAGCCGAGGAGCTGGTCGACCGCTACCTGGCCGAAATCCGCGGCGTCCAGCCCCATGGCCCCTATCAGCTGCTCGGCTGGTCCCTCGGCGGCGTCCTGGCGCAGGCCGTGGCGACCCGCCTGCAAGCCGAGGGCGAGACGGTGGCGTCGTTGACGATGCTCGACAGCCTCCCCGGCGCCGCACTCGCCGACTTCGCCACCGAATTGCGGCACGTGCTCACCGAACTCGGCATACCCGAGCGGCAACTGCCCAGCCAACTCACCGAACTCGGCGACGAGGCACTGGAATCACTGCACACAACACTCGCTGCGGACACGCCGATCTCGCGCGCGCAGTTCGTGGGCATGTACCGCGGCGCACTGCGCTCGGTGGCGCTTCTCACCGAGCTCGAACCCGCACGATTCGACGGGGATCTGACCTATTTCACCGCCCTGCGGACCCCCCAAAAGCTGGGGGACGGGGCCTCGCGATGGCGCCCGTACGTCAGCGGGATCATTGCTGACCACCCGGTCGAGGCCACCCACCAGGAGATGCTCTCCGCTGTGGCGGTAGCCACGTCCGGACCGGCAATTGCGCAGGTCGTCGCGGGTGCGGACGGATCCGGCGATACACGTCCGTAACGGACTACATGGGCATTACGATTCCGTTGCGATAGAGTTGGTGTGTCGTGGCGCACACCTCGGCGACGGTCGGCAGCGGCTATGTAGGTGTGGCTATGCTGTGTCCGACTCGGCCGCCGGACGCGAGAGGTGTATTGGTCTGTGGAAACCCCCCGCCGCACGGGCCGTGCCGGTCGCCGACGTGCTACCGGCGCACCGTTGTTCGGTCAGCTACTCACGGCCGCCGTTGAATCCGCGGCCGATTCGATCGCGCTGCGTTACAACCCCACCGGGATGCCCGGCGCGGAACAGCACCTCACATATCGTGAGCTGGACGAGCGATCCTCGCGCCTGGCGCGCGAACTCATCGACCGGGGGATGGGCGCGGGCGATGTCGTCGCCATCGCGATCGCCCGCTCGATCGAGTCCGTGCTCGCGGTGTGGGCCATCGCCAAGACCGGTGCCGCGTACGTGCCGGTCGACCCGGCCTACCCGGCCGATCGGATCGCCCACATCGTCGCCGACTCCGGCGCGACCATCGGCCTGACCACCGCGGCCCATCGCGCCTGCCTCGGCACCACCGCGTACTGGATCGAACTCGACGACCCGGTGGTCGCCGAGCGCATCGCCGTGCGGCCGGGCCACGCGGTGAGTTACGCCGACCGGGTCCGCCCGATCGACGAAGGCCACCCGGCCTACGTCATCTACACCTCCGGCTCCACCGGTAAGCCGAAGGGCGTCGTGGTGACGCACACGGGGCTCGCCACCCTGGTCGCCGCCGAGCGCGAACACTTCGGCGTACAACCCGATTCGCGGGTGCTGCATGTTTGCTCGCCGAACTTCGACGTGTCGGTACTCGAGTTGCTGCTCGCCTTCAGCACCGGTGCGACCCTGGTGGTTTCGCCGCCGCGGGTGTTCGGCGGTTTCGAACTGTCGGATCTGCTGCGCCGCGAACGCATCACCCACCTGCTGATCACCCCCGGCGCGCTCGAGTCCGTCGACCCGGCCGGGCTGCCTGACCTGTCGACCGTGATCGTCGCGGGCGACCGGTTCGGCCCGGAACTGGTCGGCCGCTGGGCAACCGGTGGGCGCGCGTTCTACAACGGGTACGGCCCCACCGAGGCGACCATCCTCGCCACCAGCACCTCGCCACTGCGGGCGCACGCGCCGATCACCATCGGCCACGCGGTGCCCGGCATGGGCTTGTACGTGCTCGACGCGCGGCTGCGGCCGGTGCCCGCCGGAGTCGTCGGCGAGCTGTACCTCTCCGGCCCCGCGCTCGCGCAGGGGTATCTGGGCAGGCCGGGGCTCACCGCGGAACGCTTCGTCGCCTCGCCGTTCGGGCCGGGCAGGCTGTACCGCACCGGTGATCTGGTGCGCCGGTTCGAACACGACGGCACGCTGGAATATTTGGGCCGCACCGACTTCCAGGTGAAGGTGCGCGGCTTCCGGATCGAACTCGGCGAGATCGACAACGCGCTCACCGCGCACCCCGACCTCGACTACGCCGTGACGCTGGGTAAGACGATGCCCTCGGGCGCGACCGCGCTGGTCGCCTACGTGCTGCCGCGCGTGGGCTGCACCGTCGACACCGGGGCGCTGGCGGAATTCCTCGCGGAATCGTTGCCCGCGTACATGATTCCGTCGGTCATCATGGTCCTCGACGAGCTGCCGCTGACCTCGGTCGGCAAGCTCGACCGCGCCGCGCTGCCGACGCCGGTGTTCACCGCGCGCGGCTTCCGCGCGCCCGCCACCCCGGCCGAACAGGTGGTGGCCGACGTGTTCGCCGCGCTGTTGCTGCGAGACGGCGCGGGCCGGGTCGGCGCCGACGACGACTTCTTCGAACTGGGTGGCGACTCGCTGCTCGCCGCGCAGGCGGTGGCCCGCATCGGCGCCGCGCTGGACGTGCGGGTGCCGGTGCAGGCGGTGTTCGAGGCCCCGACCGTCGCCGCCCTCGCCAATCGAGCCGAGCAGCACCGTGTTACGGCACACGCGCTCCCGCTCACGCCGCGTCCGCGCCCCGAGCGGGTCCCGCTGTCCTACGCCCAGCAGCGGATGTGGTTCCTCAACCGCTTCGACCCCGCGTCGGCCGTGGACAACATCCCGGTCGCGGTCCGCCTTTCCGGCCGCCTCGACCTGCCCGCCCTGCGCGCCGCCATCGCCGACCTGATCGCGCGCCACGAAGTTCTGCGCACGGTCTACCCGGTGTCCGACGGTATCGGCGCCGAGGGCCACGGCGCGGTCCTCGACGGCGAAGGTCACCAGCTGGTGCTGGCGGCGGGCGACCCTGCCGCGGTGCCCGAGTTCGAGATCGTCGAGGTGGCGGAGGAAGACCTGACCGAGGCGATCGGCGCTGCCGCGCTGACCGGCTTCGACGTCACCGCCGGGCCGCCGGTGCGGGTGCGGGTGCTCGCGATCTCGGACAACGAGCACGTCGTCGTCTGCGTGGTGCACCACATCGCCGCCGACGGCTTCTCGTTCGCGCCGCTGACCAGGGATCTGCTCACCGCCTACGCCGAACGGCGCGGTGGCGGCGCGCCGCAATGGCCGCCGCTGCCGGTGCAGTACGTCGACTACACGCTGTGGCAGCGCGAACTGCTCGGCGCCGAGCACGACCCGGATTCGCTGCTCGCCGCGCAACTGGCCTTCTGGCGAAAGACACTGTCCGGCTTGCCCGAACAGCTCGAACTGCCCACCGACCGGCCGCGTCCCGCCGTGTCGAGCCGGGCGGGCGGGTCGCTGAGCGTCCAGGTCCCCGCCTCGGTGCACGCCGGTCTGTCCGCGCTGGCCCGCGAGCACAACGCCACGCTGTTCATGGTGGTGCACACCGCGCTGGCCATGCTGCTGGCCCGGCTCTCCGGCACCCGCGACATCGCGATCGGCACCCCGGTGGCCGGTCGTGGCGAGCAGGCGCTCGACGAGCTGATCGGCATGTTCGTCAACACCCTGGTCCTGCGCACCGAGGTGAATCCGGCGACGGACTTCGGCGGGCTGCTCGCCGAGGTCAGAGCACGCGATCTGGCCGCCTTCGGGCATGCCGACGTGCCGTTCGAGCGGCTCGTCGAACTGCTGGAGCCGGTGCGTTCGACCGCGCGGCACCCGCTGTTCCAGGTGATGCTGACCTTCCAGAACCTGGCCCGCACCGACCTCGCGCTGCCCGGCCTCGCCGTTTCCGCCGCCGACTTCACGGTGCCACTGGCGAAGTTCGATCTGCAGGTGGAGCTCGCCGAACACATCGGCGTCGACGGCGCGCCGCAGGGCATGGCGGCCACCTTCGTCTATGCCACCGACCTCTTCGACCGCGCCACGGTCGCCGACTTCGCCGACCGCTGGACGCGGGTGCTCGCCGCGGTGGTGGCCGACCCGGCCAAGCCGGTCGGCGATATCGACGTGCTCGCCCCAGGTGAGCGTGAACTCGTCCTGCGCGAAGGCTATTCGCCCGGCATCACGGTTCCCGAGGTCACTCTCACCGACCTGATCACCGCCCAGGCGCAACAGCGTCCCGAGGCGATCGCGATCAGGGCGGGGGAGCGGTCCCTCACCTTCGACGGCCTCCTCGGTAGGGCATCGGCGCTGGCGCGCGCGCTCATCGTGCAGGGCGCGGGCCCGGAAACCCTGGTGGCCGTGGCCGTTCCGCGCACCGAGGAGCTGCCGGTCGCGCTGCTCGCGGTGCTGCTGTCGGGTGCGGGTTACCTGCCGATCGACTCCGGATACCCCGCGCAGCGGCTGTCCTACATCGTCGGCGACGCGAAACCCGCTGTCCTGCTGACCACCTCGGCCGAGCGCGAACTGCTGACGGCGCTCGCGGATCTGCCCGTCGTGTTGCTCGACGAGCCGCCCGTCTACAGCGACGCTCCCCTGCATCCCGATGAACGCCGTGCCCCGCTGCGCCCGGATCATCTCGCGTACGTCATCTACACCTCGGGTTCCACCGGCCTGCCCAAGGGCGTCGGTGTCACCCACCGCAATGTGCTCGAGCTGTTCGCCAACACCCAGCTGCTGTTCGCCTTCGACGAGGACGACGTGTGGACGGTGTTCCACTCCTTCGCCTTCGACTTCTCCGTGTGGGAACTGTGGTGCGCGCTGGCAGGCGGCTCGTCGGTGGTCGTCGTCGACCACCTGACCTCCCGGTCGCCGATCGAATTCCGCGAACTGCTGGCCCGTGAACACGTGACGGTGCTGAGCCAGACGCCCACCGCCTTCGCCCAGCTCGACGAAGCCGACCGGGCCGCGCAGGCCGCGGGCGCCATCGCGCTGCCGCTGCGGTACGTGGTCTTCGGTGGTGAGGCGTTGGACCCCCGCAAGCTCAGCCGCTGGTACGACCGCTACGGAAACGGGCCGGGCGCACCGGAACTCGTCAACATGTACGGCATCACCGAGACCACCGTCCATGTCTCGCACCAGGTCCTGACCGCGCGGACCGCGGACATCGTTGCCGACCGGGCGCCGGCCGACGCCGACCACATCGGCGGATCCGCCGTCGACCTGCCCGGCAGCCTCATCGGCCGTGCGCTGCCCGGACTGTCGGTGGTCGTCCTCGACGACCGTCTGCGCCCGGTGCCGTTCGGTGTGGCGGGCGAGCTCTACATCGCGGGCCACCAGCTCTCGCGCGGCTACCTCGGCAAGCCGGGTCTCACCGCCACCCGCTTCGTCGCCGACCCGTTCGGTGAACCGGGCGCCCGGCGCTACCGCTCCGGTGACCTCGGCCGCTGGATCGGGTTCCGTGGCACCCCCACCCTCGAATACGGCGGCCGCGGCGACCAGCAGGTGCAGTTGCGTGGTTTCCGTATCGAACCGGGCGAGATCGAGGCAGCCCTGCTGCGGGTGCCCGGTGTCGGGCAGTCCGCGGTCATCGTGCGCGCCGACGAGCACGCCGGAGACCGGCTGATCGCCTACGTCGTCCCGGCGACAGATGTCCTCGATCCGAACGACGCGCCCACGACCGTACTTCCGAAGCCGCCGGTGGGCGCGCGCTTCGGACGTGGCGACACCGGCGCGGGGTCCGACGACTACGCCGAGCCCGCCGATCCCCGCGTGGTCGCGGGTCTCGACCCGGTGGAAGTGCGGGCCGCCGTAGCCGACTTCCTCACCGGATACATGGTGCCCGACGCTGTCGTGGTGGTCGCGGAACTGCCGATGACCACCAACGGCAAACTCGACCGGGCGGCACTGCCCGCGCCGGAGTTCACCGCCGCCACTACCTTCCGCGCGCCGACCACGCCCATCGAGCTCAGCGTCGCCGAGGTATTCGCGACCCTGCTCGGCGTGCCCGAGATCGGCCTGGACGACAACTTCTTCGACCGCGGTGGCAACTCGCTGCTGGCCACCAGGGCCATCGCCCGCATCGACCAGGCACTGAGCACCGACCTGGTGGTCCGTGACCTGTTCGAGGCGCCGACCGTCGGCTCGCTCGCGGCCCGCGTGCGTCCCGGTTCGGTGGCCGCGCCACGACCACCGCTGATTCCGGCGCAGGACCGTGGCGTCGTTCCGCTCTCGCCCGCGCAGCAGCGGATGTGGTTGCTCAACCGCATCGACCCCGACTCTCCGGCGTACAACATCCCGCTGGTCCTGCGGTTGCGCGGGGCGCTCGACACCTCCGCGCTGCGCTACGCCGTCGCCGATGTGCTCGAACGGCACGAGGCGTTGCGCACCCGGTTCCCGGCCGATGACGCCGACGCTGTTCCGTATCAGGAGATCCTGCCCGTCAGCGCGGTTCTGCCGACTGGCCTCGCGCTGGAGGAATGCGACGATCCCCGTGACCGGGTGATGCGTTTGCTCGCGAGCGGTTTCGATGTCGCCGAGCGAGTTCCCCTGCGCGCCGGGCTGTTCACCTCGCCCGCCGACGACCCGCTCGCGGAGGAAGAGTACGTGCTCGCCGTGGTGGTGCAGCACATCATCGCCGACGGTGCCTCGCTGGCGCCGCTGGCCCGTGACCTCGTGATCGCCTATCGGGCCCGTGTCGAGGGACGCTCACCCGCCTGGTCGCCACTGCCCGTGCAGTACGCCGACTACGCGCTGTGGCAGCGCGAGGTGCTCGGCTCGGAATCCGACGAGAATTCCACCGCCGCGCGGCAGCTGGAGTTCTGGCGGCGCACACTGTCGGGGCAGGCGGGCACGGTCGAGCTGCCGCACGACCATCCGCGCCCCTCGCACGCCTCGCTGCGCGGCGCCGATGTGAGCACCACCCTGACCGCCGACGTTCATGTCCGCCTCGCCGAGATCGCCCGCAGGCACAACGCGTCGCTGTTCATGGTCGTGCACGCGGCACTGGCCGTGCTGCTCGCCCGGATCTCCGGCAGCACCGATATCGCGATCGGCACCCCGATCGCCGGCCGGGGTGAACCCGAGCTCGACGACCTGGTCGGTATGTTCGTCAACACCCTCACCCTGCGCACCGAGGTCGACCCGAGCCGCGGCTTCGACGAATTGGTCAGCACCGCACGCGAAGTCGGCCTCGCCGCCTTCGCCAACGCCGACCTGCCGTTCGAGCGCGTGGTCGAGGAGGTGGCCCCGACCGGCACCGTGTCGCACAACCCGCTGTTCCAGGTGGTGCTCTCCTTCCACAACAACGAGACCCCCGTGCTGCGCCTGCCCGGCCTCACCATCGAGGCGATGGACCTCGCGGCCCGGCCCGCCAAGTTCGACCTGCAGGTCAACATCGAACCGCGCCTGTCGGCGACCGGCGAACCCGATGAGATCGGCGTCGTCTTCACCTACGCCACTGACCTTTTCGACGAACGCACCGTCGCCGCCTTCGCGCGCGGGCTCACCGAGATCGTCACCGCGGTCGCCGCCGATCCCACAGTGCGTGTCGGCGATATCGACCTGCGTGACGCCGGCGAACGCGAACGCGAACTGACGGCCGCGGCCTATGCTCCCGTGCCGTCGGCCAACGGTGCCGCGCTGGCGCAGGAACTGGCCTCGGCCGTGGAGGAAGACCCGGACGCGCCTGCGCTCGAGCTGGGCGAAGCGGCGATCGCCTACGCCGAATTCGATGCCCGCTCATCCCAATTGGCGCGTTCGCTGATCGCCCGCGGCGCCGGTCCTGGTACGGGAGTCGCGGTGCGGCTCGACCGCGGGGTGGACGCGGCGATCGCGACCTGGGCGGTGCTCAAGGCAGGTGCGGCGGTGGTGCCGCTGATGACGATGGACGCCCGCCCGCCGGGCAGCAACCTCGAGGTGAAACTCGGCCTGACCATCGACATCCTCGACGCCCCCGACGGGCTGGACTGGTACGACCTGGCCGACCCCGCGCTGCGCGCCGAACTGGCCGCGGAATCACCTCGCCCGATCGGCTACGCGCACCGCACCCGCGCCCTGCGCGGCGACGACGTGGCCTTCGTCGGCGGCGGTCGCACGCTGAGCTACGACGAGCTGGCGACCGCGGCCGAGCAGGTGGCCGAGCGCACCGGGCTCAACTTCGAATCACGCACGCGAGCGGCGGGCCGACCTGATTCGGTGGCGGGCGTGCTCGAGATCGTCGCGGCCGCGATCGCGGGCGCGACGCTGGTGATGGGGGCAGACCAGGGGGGTGCGGACGAGGTGAGCCATGTGTTCACCGAGTCCGCGGTGGCCGTTGCCGAACCCGGCGACGGGACAGGTGCGAGGATTGTCGCGCTCAGTGAGATGATCGGCAACACCGGGCAGCCGCACGAGCGGCGCGCGGTGGTCGGGATGGATGGATAGGTGGAACGAACACTGGCTGGTCCGCGCGCGGTGCGGATGAGTGGCAGTGCGCGTCTGTATCGGTACGAGGTGTGCATGACCGGGCAACGGCAAGTCGACTCCGTCGATCGGACGGAACTGTCGTGACCCGGGCGAACCGGGCGTCCGGCGCCCGCGCCCGGCAGCGCGGGAAGTCGCTGCCGCAACTGCTGTCCGTGGCGGTGGAATCCAACCCCGGTGGGCTCGCGCTGTCGTGGGACGACGGCGTGTCCGCGCCGGTGCGCTGGACCTACGCCGAGCTCGACGAACGGTCCAACCGGCTGGCCCGGCTGCTGATCGCCCGGGGTGTCGGCCCCGAGGACGTGGTGGCCGTCGGCATTCCGCGTTCACCGGAATCGGTGCTGGCGATGTGGGCGGTGACCAAGACGGGCGCGGCGTTCCTGCCCGTCGACCCGAACTATCCACCTGCTCGGGTGAGTCACATGCTGGGCGATTCCGGTGCGGTGCTCGGGGTCGCGGTCGGCGCGGCGATGGACCGGCTGCCCGGTGCGCTCGAGTGGTTGTGCCTCGATGACCAGGCCGTCCGGCGCGCTACCGACGACCAGCCGGGTGATCCGGTGACCTTCGCTGACCGGGTCCGTCCGCTGCGGCTCCAGCACCCCGCCTACATCGTGTATACCTCCGGTTCCACGGGTCTGCCCAAGGGCGTGGTGGTGACGCACGCCGGGCTGGCCGGGTACTGCGCCGAACAGCGCGCGCACTACGCGATCGAGCCGACCTCGCGCACGCTGCACTTCGCGTCGCCCTCGTTCGACGCGGCCGTGCTCGAACTGCTGATGGCGGTGGGCGCCGGAGCCGCCATGGTGCTCGTGCCCGCGGGCATTCTCGGCGGCGCCGAGCTGGCCGACGTGCTGCGTCGCGAAGCCGTCACGCACATGTTCATCACCACCGCCGCGCTGGCATCGCTGGACCCCGCCGGGCTCGACGCGCTGGCCGTGGTCACCACCGGTGGCGAGGCGTGTCCGCCGGACCTGATCCGGCGCTGGGCCACCGATACCCGCCGGTTCCACGACTGTTACGGGCCGACCGAGACCACCATCGTGACCAATATCAGCGCGCCGCTGGTGGTCGGCGACACGATGAACTTCGGGGCGCCGCTGCGTGGGGTGACCGAGTACGTGCTCGACGAGCGCCTGGTCCGGGTGCCCGACGGGATGATCGGCGAGCTCTACATCGCCGGTCACGGGTTGGCGCGTGGCTATCACCGTCAGCCGGGTCTCACGGCGTCGCGCTTCGTCGCCGATCCCTTCGCCGGGGCCGAGGATCGGATGTACCGCACCGGCGACCTGGTGCGCCGCCGGGTGGACGGTGCGATCGAGTTCGTGGGACGCAACGACTTCCAGGTGAAGGTGCGTGGGTTCCGGATCGAACTGGGTGAGATCGACACTGTGCTCACCGCGCACGACACCGTCGACTTCGCGGTGACCGTGGGTCATGAACTCGACAACGGCACCACGATTCTCGCCGCGTACGTCCACGCCGCGCCCGGCGCGCGCATCGAGACCGAGCAGCTGTTCGAGCACGCCAAGGCCGGGCTGCCCGCGCACATGGTGCCGACCGCGCTGACCGTGCTCGACACCATTCCCCTGACTCCGGTCGGCAAACTCGATCGCACCGCCCTGCCCGCGCCCACCCTGCGTGCCGAGGAGTTCCGGGCGCCGTCGGGTGCGATGGAAGAGCTGGTGGCGAATGTCTTCACCGAATTGCTCGCACCCGAGAACCCGGTGGGCGCCGATGACGACTTCTTCGCCCTCGGCGGCAATTCGCTGCTCGCCACGCGAGCAGCCGCGCGCCTCGGCGCGGAGCTCTCGGCTCGGGTGCCCGCCGGTCACGTCTTCGACAGTCCTACTGTCGCCGGTCTCGCCGCGCTGCTCGAACCGCTGAAGGGTGCGGGCGGCCACGCGCCCCTGGCACCGCGCGAACGCCCCGAGCTGATCCCGCTCTCGCCCGCGCAACAGCGGATGTGGTTCCTCAACCAGTTCGATCCGGGTTCGACCGCCGAGACGATCCCGTTCGCGCTGCGCCTGTCGGGACCGTTCGACGCGCGCGCCCTGCACGCGGCGCTGTCGGACCTGGTCGCCCGGCACGAATCCCTGCGCACCCTGTACCCGGTCCACACCGCCGAGGGGTACGAGGGAGGTGCCGACGGTGCGGTGGTGGACGGCGTGGGCCACCAGGTGGTGTTGCCGATGGCAGAAGCCGTACCCGATGTGCTGGTCGACTCGCTCACCGAGGACGAATTGCCGCTGTGGCTGGGCGAATTCGCCGCCACCGGATTCGATGTTGCCGCCGGTGTGCCGTTCCGGGTGGCGCTGGCCGAACTCGGGCCGCACGATCACGTGCTCGCCGTGGCCTTGCACCACATCACCGCCGACGGCGCCTCGGTCGCACCGCTGCTGCGTGACCTGCTCGGCGCCTACCTCGCCCGCCGCAACCGATCGCGACCCCGATGGCAGCCGCTGCCGGTGCAGTACGTCGATTACACACTGTGGCACCGCGAGCTCCTCGGCGCCGAGGACGACCCGGATTCGGTTGCCGCCGCCCAGATCTCGCACTGGCGCACGGCGCTGGCGGGACTGCCCGACCGACTCGACCTGCCGACCGATCGCCCACGCCCGCCCGTCTTCACCGGTCGCGGCGCCGAATTCGGGTTCCAGATCCCGGCGTCGGTGCACACGGCACTCGCCGCGCTCGCCCAGCGCAGCGGTGCCTCCGAATTCATGGTCGTTCACGCGGCCTTCGCGGTGCTGCTGGGCCGGCTCGCGCACACCGACGACATCGCCATCGGTACCCCGGTGGCCGGTCGCGGCGCCAGGGAACTCGACGACCTGATCGGCATGTTCGTCAACACGCTCGTCCTGCGCACGCACCTCGACCCGCGCGCGAGCTTCGCGGAGCTGCTGCGCGCGACCAAGCGCGCCGACCTCGCCGCTTTCGCCCATGCCGACCTGCCGTTCGAGCGCCTGGTAGAACTGCTCGATCCAGTTCGCTCGCAAGCCCATCACCCGCTGTTCCAGGTTGCCCTGTTCTTCCAGAATCTGGACCTGCCGAACCTGCGCCTGCCCGGCCTCGACGCCACTCCCGTCGAATTCGGCGGTGCGGTAGCGCGTTTCGACCTACAGCTCACGATCGTGCCGGGTGCGGATCCGACCGAGCCGATGGCCGCGTCGTTCAACTACGCCACCGATCTGTTCGATGCGGCCACCATCGAAATCCTGGCGGCCCGGTTCACCCGCCTGCTCGACGCGGTCGCCACCGACGCCGATCTCGCGATCGCCGAGATCGACCTGCTCACCGAGGTCGAGCGGGAGCAGAGCCTGGTGAGCTGGAACGAAACCCGGCATCCGGTGCCGCCGGAGCCGATGCTCGACGCGTATCGCCGTGCGGTGCAGACGCATCCGGACGCCACCGCGCTGGTCTACGAGGACACCGAGCTGACCTACCGGCAGTTCGACGAGCGCGTGAATGCCCTCGCCCGGCTGCTGATCGACCAGGGCGTCGGTCCCGAAAGCCTGGTCGGCCTGGCCATCCGGCGATCGCCCGACCTGGTGATCGGGATGTACGCGGTGCTCACCGCGGGTGGCGCCTACGTGCCGCTGGATCCCGGCCATCCGGCCGATCGCATCGCCTACATCCTCGACACCGCCCGCCCGGCCTGCGTGCTGAGCACCCGTGCCGACGCCGTCGAAGTCCCGCCCGGCACCTCGCTGCTGTTGCTCGACGAGCTCGATGTCGCCGGCGTACCGGGTGATCCCGTCCTTCCACCGGAGTTGCGCGCACCGCTGCACCCCGACCACCCGGCCTACGTCATCTTCACCTCGGGTTCCACGGGCAAGCCCAAGGGTGTCGCGATCTCGCACGCCGCCATCCACAACCAGCTCGTCTGGATGCTGGCGAAATACCCACTCGCACTGGGCGATGTGTACCTGCAGAAGACCGCGACCACCTTCGACGTGTCGCTGTGGGGCTACTTCATGCCGCTGCGGGTCGGCGCGAAACTGGTGCTGGCCACCCCGGACGGCCACCGCGACCCCGCCTATCTGATCGACCTGATCGGCAAGCACAAGGTCACCGTCACCGACTTCGTCCCGTCGATGCTCACGATGTTCGCCACCCAGGCGGCAGCTGTCGGTACGGACTCCGCGTCCGAAGGCAATGCCGACCTGGAGTCGCTGCGCGAGATCTTCGTCATCGGTGAGGCGCTGCCCGCGGAGACCGTCGACGCCATGGCCGCGGTCAGCTCGGCCAGGTTGCACAATCTGTACGGGCCGACCGAAGCCGCTGTTTCGGTGACGTACTGGCCGGCCCGCCCGGGTGAGCGCTCGGTGCCGATCGGTTTGCCGCAGTGGAACTCTCGCGTGTACGTCCTCGACGATCGGTTGCGACCGGTGCCACCCGGTATCGCGGGCGAGCTCTATCTCGCGGGCGATCAGCTCGCCCGCGGTTATGTCGCGCGACCCGGTCTCACCGCGGATCGATTCGTCGCAGACCCCTTCGCCTCGGCATCTTCGGGCGCTCGCATGTACCGCACCGGTGACCTGGTGGTGTGGCGTCGGCCCACGGCGAATGCCCCGCACCGGCTGGACTACCGGGGGCGCATCGACTTCCAGGTGAAATTCCGCGGACAGCGGATCGAACTCGGCGAGATCGAGACCGCGCTGCTGGCGCACGACTCCGTCAGCCAGGCGGTGGCATTGGTCGCGGCGACCGAGCTCGGTGACCAGTTGGTCGCCTACGTGGTGCCCGCGCCCGGCCACGCCGCCGAGCCCGACCGGCTCCAAGCCGCTGTCTCGAAGACCTTGCCGGTCTACATGGTTCCGGCGTCGATCACCGTGCTCGACGAACTGCCGCTCAACCCCAGCGGCAAGCTCGACCGCAAGGCGCTGCCCGCGCCGAGCTTCACCGCGCGGGCGTTCCGCGCGCCGAGCACCACGCAGGAGCGGCTCGTCGCCGATCTGTTCGGGGAAGTGCTCGGCCGCGCCGACATCGGCGCCGACGACGACTTCTTCGCACTCGGTGGCAACTCGCTGATCGCCACCCGGCTGGTCGCCCGCCTCGGCGCCGCCACCGGTGGCCGCATCGCGGTGCGCACCCTCTTCGAAACCCCGACCGTCGCCGGGCTCGCGGCGGTGCTCGACCCCGGCGCGGCGGCGGAGCCGACCAGTGGCCTCGGCACCCTGCCCCGCCCCGCCGAGCTGCCGCTGTCGCCCGCCCAGCGCCGGATGTGGTTCCTCAACCGCTTCGACCAGGGCGTCGACGACGGGGCCGCCGCCTACAACCTGCCCTTCGCACTACGGCTGACCGGCGCCCTCGACGTCGCGGCGCTCACCACCGCGCTGCGCGACGTACTTGCCCGCCACGAGGTCCTGCGCACGGTCTACCCCGACACCGCCGACGGCCCGATTCAGCTGGTTCTCCCCGCTGACCAGGTCGACCTCGACGTCACTGTGCACCGGATCGGCGCCGGGCAGCCGACGGCAGGTGCGGCCGGATCCCCTGACTCCGCGAGCGCGCTGATCGCCGAGGTGACCGCGCTCGCGTCGACCGCGTTCGATGTGACCACCGAGGTTCCGTTGCGGGTCCGGCTGCTCGACATCACGGGGAGCGAACCCGACGCGCCCACGGAGTACGTGCTGGCTGTGGTGGTGCACCACATCGCCGCCGACGCCTCCTCGATGGCGCCGCTGGTGCGCGATGTGACCACCGCCTACCTCGCACGGGCCGCCGGGCATGCCCCGGAGTGGGCAGCGCTGCCGGTGCAGTACGCCGACTACGCGCTGTGGCAGCTGGATCGGCTGGGTGCCGAGGACGAGACGGATTCGGCGGCTGCCCGGCAGCTCTCGTTCTGGCGCTCCGAACTCGCCGACCTGCCGGATCTGCTCGAACTGCCCGCCGACTACCCGCGTCCCGCCGTCGCCTCCCTCGCGGGTGGACGGGTGCCGGTGCGCATCGACGCCGAGACGCACGCCGCCCTCGCGGCGCTGGCGCGCGACAGCGGCGCCACGGTGTTCATGGTGTTGCACACCGCTTTCGCCGTCCTGCTGGCCCGGCTGTCCGGTGCCGCGGACGTGGCGGTGGGCACTCCCGTCGCCGGACGCGGAGAGCGCGAACTCGACGAGCTGATCGGCATGTTCGTCAACACGGTCGTTCTGCGCACCCGCTACGACGGTGGCGCCACGTTCACCGAGCTGCTCGCCGCCCAGCGCACGAGCGATCTGGCCGCCTTCGCCGCGGCTGATGTTCCGTTCGAGCGACTGGTCGAGGTGCTCGATCCGCCGCGTTCCACCGCACGTCATCCGCTGTTCCAGGTCGGTCTGTCCTTCCAGAACATCGACCGTGCCGCATTGGAACTGCCCGGCCTGCGGATCGCGCCGGTGTCGGCGGAACTCGCTGTGTCGCAATTCGATCTGCATCTGATCGTCGGCGACGGTTACGACGCGAACGGGGCGCCCGCCGGCATCGAGGGTTTCTTCACCTACGCCACCGATCTCTTCGACGCCGCGACGGTGGCGGCCTTCGCCGACCGGCTGATGTTGCTGCTCGACGCGGTGGTGCGCGAGCCCGCCGTGGTGGTCGGTGATGTCGATCTGCGTACCGCCGAGGAACGCGCGACCGAAATCGTCAGTGGTGCCGCCGATCTCGCTGTGCCCGGCGGCACGCTCGCCGATCTGCCGTCGGTCGCCAGGCCCGAAGCTGTCGCACTCGTGGCCGATCTGCCCGAGGGTCGACTCGAACTCACCTACGCCGAGTTCGAATCACGGGTGAACAGGCTCGCGCGGCATCTGATCTCGATCGGGGTCGGCCCGGAGTCGCTGGTCGCGCTCGCGCTGCCACGGTCGATCGATCTCGTCGTCGCCATGTACGCGGTCACCAGGTCGGGCGGCGCCTACGTGCCGATCGACCCCGATCAGCCCGCCGACCGCACCGACTACATCCTGCACACCGCCGCGCCGATCTGCGTGCTCACCAACGGTTTCCGTACCGACGCCGCGCCGGTGGTGCGGGTAGACCACCCGGTGATCGCCTCCGCCGATCCCAGCCCGGTCACCGACGCCGACCGCCGCGCGCCGCTGCGGCCGGACAACACCGCCTACGTCATCTTCACCTCCGGCTCCACCGGCCGCCCCAAGGGCGTGGCGGTGCCACACGCGGCGGTGATCAACCAGTTGCAGTGGCTACGCGGTGAATTCGGCACGGACGCCGCCGATGTGTTCCTGCTGAAGACTCCCGCCACGTTCGACCTGTCCGTCTGGGAATTCTGGTCCGCCGCCGTCTGCGGTGGCCGCTTGGTGATCGCCGCCCCCGACGGGCACCGCGACCCCGCCTACCTGGACGCCCTGATCACCGACGCGGGCGTCACCACCCTGACGGCGGTGCCGTCGCTGCTCGACGCGCTGTCCGGGTACTGGGAGTCGTCCGCGCACGACGAGAACGACGGGCCGAGCCGGGTCGTGTCGTTGACCCGCATCCTCGCGATCGGCGAGTCCCTGCCCGCCGCGCTGGCCCAGCGTCTGCTGAAGACGCTGCCCGACACCAGGATCGACAACCTGTACGGCCCCACCGAGGCCGCCGTGTCGATCACCGACCACCGTGTCGGCCCCGCCGACGTGCTGACCGTGCCGATCGGCGCGCCCGAATGGAACAGCCGTGTCTACGTCCTCGACGAGCGCTTGCGACCCGTAGCCCCCGGCATCAGAGGCGAGCTGTATCTCGGCGGCGTCCAGCTGGCTCGCGGTTACCTGCGCAAAGCGGCCCAGACCGCCGACCGCTTCGTCGCCGATCCTTTCGAGCCCGGTGCTCGCATGTACCGCACCGGTGACCTGGTCGCGCGCACCCCGCTGACCGAGGTACCGGACAGCCTGATCCCAGCCGGTCGCGCCACTGCGGGACGCGGTGCGGGCGGTGGGCTGATCTACCTGGGCCGCAGCGACTTCCAGGTGAAGATCCGCGGATTCCGGGTGGAGCCCGGCGAGGTGGAAGCTGTGCTGCTCGGGCTGCCCGCGGTGACCCAGGCCGCGGTGCTCGCCCGGACCGACGCCCATTTCGGTGATCGACTGGTCGCCTATGTGGTCGGCACGGATATCGATGTCGCACAGCTGAAGTCCGCGCTGGGGGACAAGCTGCCTACCTATCTGGTGCCCGACGCTTTCGTCGTCCTCGGGGAACTGCCGTACACCGTCAACGGCAAGCTGGATCGAAAGGCGTTGCCCGCGCCGGTCTTCGAAGCCGCCACCTTCCGCGCCCCGGCGACCCCGACCGAACAGGTGGTCGCGGAGGTCTACGGCGAGATCCTCGGCGTCGCCTCCGTCGGCGCCGACGACGACTTCTTCGCCCTCGGCGGCAACTCGCTGCTCGCCACCAGGGCGGCGGCCCGGATCGGGACGGCGCTCGATCGCGCGGTCGGCGTCCGATTGCTGTTCGAAGCGCCGACGGTGGCCGATCTCGCCCTGCGCGTGCACCGGTCGGACGAGGCCACCGCACCACGGCTGCTCGCCGGACCGCGCCCGCAGCGGGTGCCGCTGTCGCTGGCACAGCAGCGGATGTGGCTGCTCAACCGGCTCGACCCCGACGCGACCGTCTACAACATCCCGGCCGCGATCCGCCTCACCGGCGCCCTCGACCTGGCAGCCCTCGGCCTTGCCGTCGCCGATCTGTTCGCCCGGCACGAGGTGCTGCGCACCCGCTACCCGGCGCGCGGGGACGCGGCGGTCCAGGAAGTGCTCGCGCCCGACGCGGTGCGCGTCGACCTGACCCCGGTCGAGGTCGCCCCCGATCACCTCACCGACGAGGTGCGCCGGATCGTCGCCACCGGGTTCGACGTCACCGCCGAGCCGCCGGTCCGCGTGCGGCTGCTGCGCCTCGGCGCCGACGATCACGTCCTGGTGTTCGTCGCCCACCACATCAGCGCCGACGGTTTCTCGATGGGGCCGCTGACCCGCGACCTGGTCCTCGCCTACACCGCGCGCACGGCAGGCGCGCCGCCCGCGTGGTCGCCGCTGCCCCTGCAATACGCCGATTACGCGGTGTGGCAACGCGACTCACTCGGCGACGAAGCCGACCCCACCTCCACGGCCGCCGCCCAGCTGGCCTACTGGCACGACGAGCTCGCCGGCCTGCCCGAGGAGATCGCGCTCCCCGCCGACCGTCCGCGCCCGGCGGTGCAGTCCTTCGCGGGCGCCACCAGCACCTTCGAGATCGACGCCGCACTGCACGCCGAGCTCGCCGGACTGGCCCGCGCGCAGGGCGTCACGGTGTTCATGGTCGTGCAGGCCGCGCTCGCGGTGCTGCTCGCCCGGCTCAGCGGCACCGGCGACGTCGCCATCGGGACCCCGATCGCGGGCCGTGGCGCCCGTGAGCTCGACGATCTGGTCGGCATGTTCGTCAACACCCTGGTGCTGCGCAGCCGGATCACCGAGAGCGATCCGTTCACCGCGCTGCTCGCGCAGACTCGCGACACCGACCTGCGCGCCTTCGCCCACGCCGACGTCCCGTTCGAGCGGGTGGTCGATGCGCTCCAACCCGCGCGGTCGGCGGGCAGACACCCGCTGTTCCAGGTGGCGCTGTCGTTCGAGAACCTCGCCCCGGTCGCCTTCGAACTGCCGGGAATCACGGTGGGCGCGCTCGACGCCCGCACCGCCGAGGCCAAGTTCGACCTGTTGCTCACCGTGCGTGAGCAGCAGGACAACGGCGGCATGCACGCCGAATTCGCCTACGCGACAGACCTGTTCGATGCCGAGACCGTGCGGAGTTTCGGTGCGCGCTTCGTCCGTCTGCTCGCCGCCGTGGCCGCCGACCCCGATCTCGCCGTCGGTGATATCGACCTGCTCGACCCCGCCGAATTCCTCGCGAACATCACCTTCGCCGGCCCGGCGGCCGAGCCGGAACGCACCCTCGCCCAGCTGATGGACGAGGCGGTGCGCGCCGATCCGACCGGCATCGCCCTGCGCGGCGACGGGCGCGGATTCACCTACACCGAGCTCGATGCCGCCGCCAACCAGCTGGCCCGCGGTCTGATCGCCCGTGGCGCCGGACCGGAAGTCGCTGTCGCCGTAGCGATTCGGCGCTCGGTTGAATCGGTGCTCGCGGTCTGGGCGATCGCGCGCACCGGCGCGGTGATCGTGCCGATCGACCCCGGCTATCCGGCCGAGCGGATCAGCCACATGGTCACCGACTCGGGCGCGGTCTTCGGCATCACCCTCGCCGCCGAACTCGCCGGGTTGCCCACGCTGCCCGGCGACGGCGGCTGGGTGGCGCTCGACGATCGGGCGTTCACCGCCGAGATCGCCGGCTGTGCCACCGTGGGCTTGCGCGAGATCGAACTGCTCACCCCGCCGAGCACCGGCAACGCCGCGTACATGATCTACACCTCCGGTTCGACCGGACTGCCCAAGGGCGTCGTTGTCACCCATGCCGGGCTCGCCAACTTCTGCGCCGAGCAGAAACAGCGCTACCGCCTCGACTCCGCTACGCGCGCACTGGCCTTCGCCTCCCCGTCGTTCGACGCGTCGGTGCTGGAGCTGCTGCTCGCCATCGGTGGCGCGGGCACCCTGGTGGTCGCGCCGGCCGGATCTGTCGGCGGCACCGAGCTCGCCGAGCTGATCCGCACGGAGGGCGTCACCCACACCTTCCTGACCCCCTCGGTGCTGGCCACCCTCGACCCCGACGGCGTTCCCGGTCTGCGCGTCCTGATCGTCGGTGGCGAGCACGTACCCGCCGACCTGGCCGCTCGCTGGAACACGCTGCCCCAGCGGCACTTCCACAACGGGTACGGTCCCACCGAGACCACCGTCATGACCGCCATCAGCGACCCGCTGCAGCCGGGCGAACCCGTTCACATGGGCGGCCCGATCCGCGGCATCCGCGCCCTGGTCCTCGACGAACGCCTTCGTCCGGTCCCCGAAGGCGTCGCCGGCGAGCTCTATCTCGGCGGCATCCAACTCGCCCGCGGCTACCACCAGCGCCCCGCTCTCACGGCAGCGCGCTTCATCGCCGACCCGTTCGGCCCCGAGGGCGCCCGCCTCTACCGCACCGGCGATCTCGTTCGTCGGCGTGGCGATGTCCTGGAGTTCCAGGGCCGCAACGACTTCCAGGTCAAGATCCGTGGATTGCGCATCGAGCTCGGCGAGATCGACGCCGTGCTGGCCGCCGCACCCGGAGTCTCCTGGGTCGCCACGCTCGGCCGCGACAACGGCGCCGGCTCGACGATGCTGGTGTCCTACGTCCTGGCCGACGAGGGCCGAGCGCTCGATACCGCTGAACTCACCGCGCTCGCCGCGCAGGTGCTGCCCGACTACATGGTGCCCGCCGCGATCATCGTCCTCGACGAGATTCCGCTGACCCCCGTGGGCAAGCTGGATCGGCGCGCGCTGCCGGACCCGCTCGCCGCTCGCGGCGAATACCGCCCGCCCCGTACCGCCGCCGAGAAGACCATCGCCCGGGTCGTCGCCGATGTCCTCGGCCACGACCGGGTCGGTCTCGACGACGACTTCTTCGCTCTCGGCGGCGACAGCATCACCGCCATCCAGGTCGTGTCGCGGGCCTCGGCCGCCGGAGTGGTCCTGCGCCCGCGCGACCTGTTCGACGCGCGCACCGTCGCCGCGCTCGCCGGACGCGCCGACGTCGCCGTCGCACCGAGTGCGCCGTCGGCGACGCTCCCGCTCACCGCTACCGCCGCCCAGCTCACCGAAGCGGGCGAGGCCGCGGTCGAACCCCGCGCGGTACTGCTCGAAGTGCCGGCGGACTGCCCGGACGAGGCCGTCGCGGCCGCCGCGGCCGCGGTGATGAACCAGCACCCGATGCTGTGGGCGCTGCTCGACCGCACCGGCGACACCCCGGTGCTGCGCATCCCGCCGCCCGACGAACGCATCGGCGGCGCCTTCCGCAGGCTCGACAACGAAGACGGTGAGTCCTCGCTGCCCGTCGACGACATCGTGGCCGCGGCCTCGGCAGCGCTCGATCCGGACGAGGGTCGCAATATCCACTTCGTCCTCACCGGCGACGCCGGTAGCTCGGCCACCCTGGTCGTTGTCGCCAATGCCCTCGTCCTGGACGAGAATTCGTGGCGCGCGGTGGTCGACCAGCTGACCACCGCCTGGAGCCGCGGCCGCCACGCCGCACCCGCCGCACCCGATGCCGGACTCGGCGACCTGGTACGCCATCTCGCGGAATACCCGTCCACCGCCGCCGCGCGGGCCGAACGCGCCTACTGGCATCGCGCGATCCGGTCCAGGGCAGGCGAATCCGCCGATCTGCACCTGCGTAACCGGGTCTCGCTGAGCATCACCGGCGAGGGCACCACCGCGGTGCGCACCGTCGCCGACGCCTACCGCGCCACCGTCGACGAGGTGCTGCTCACCGCCGTCGCGCTGGCCCTGCACACGGCCGCCGACACCGCCGCGGCACGGGCGATCGGCACGGTGGTGCGGCTGCGCGCCGACCAGCGCCTGCTCGGCCGGCCCGATGCGGAGAACGTCGTCGGCGGGTTCACCACCGACTACCCGCTCGCGCTGCGCCTGGACGGCATCGACGTCGCCGACGCGCTCGTCGGCGGACCCGCCGCGGGAACGGCCCTGGCCCAGATCAAGGAACTGCGCCGCGCGGTTCCCGCCCACGGCGCCGGTTTCGGCCTGCTCCGCTACCTCGACACCGAGACCGCCGACAGCGTGCGCACACTGGATCGCGGCCGATTCGCCGTCCGTCTGCGCGACCTGCGCCCCGCGCGCGTGCACACCGATGTGGCCGCCGACGACCTCGCCCTGGTTCTCACGGTCGACGCGACCGATGACGGCTTGGTCGCCCGATTCGACTACGCCACCGCCGTACTCACCGCGGACGCGGTCAAGACCTTCGCCGAACACTGGATCCGCGCGCTCGGCGGACTCGCCGAACACGGATTGCAGCCCGGCGCGGGCGGATTCACGCCGTCCGACTTCCCGCTGGTGCGGCTCGGTCAAACCGAGCTGACGCGTCTGGTCCGCCGCTATCCGCTGCTCAGCGACGTGTGGCCGGTGACGCCGCTGCAATCGGGCATGCTGTTCCACGCGCTGCTCGCGGAGAACTCGGTCGACCCCTACATCACTCAGTTCGTTCTCGACCTCGATCTGTCCGTGGACGACGAGAAACTGCACGAGGCGGCACAGGCCGTGCTCGACCGGCACGACAACCTGCGCGTCGCGTTCGCCACCGACGCCGCGGGCACCCCGCTACAGGTGGTGCTCGACGACATCGACGTGCCGTGGCAGGTCATCGACACAGTGCTCGATGGCTCCACTTCCGAGGGCCCTGCGCGCTCCGGTGCCGCCTCCGGGCCCGCCGGTCGGGGCGCGGACGACGCCGCCTACCAGCGCATTCGCGCCGCCGATCTGGCCGCGCACTTCGACATGGCCACCGCGCCGCTGCTGCGGTTCACGCTGGTGCGCACCGCCGAGACCGCGCATCTGCTCGTCACCAGCCACCACATCCTGATCGACGGCTGGTCGACCCCGCTGCTGCTACAGGAACTGCTCACCGCGTATGTGGTCGGCGGTCGGAGCAGGCGCCTGCCCAAGGTCGCGCCCTACCGCGACTACCTGGCCTGGCTCGTCGACCAGGATCTCGAGGCCGCCAGGACGGCATGGCGCACCGCGCTCACCGGCCTGGCCGAGCCCACTCCGCTCGCACCCGTCGATCAGGGCCGCGAGATCGCCACGGGCACAGGGGAAACCGGGTTCGCGCTCTCCCCGGCGGACACCGCCGCGCTGACCGAGCTGGCCGCGAGCCTGGGCGTCACGGTGAACACCGTGGTCCAGGCGGCGTGGGGCCTGCTCATCGCCCGGCTGGTGGATCGCGACGACGTGGTGTTCGGCGCCACCGTCTCGGGCAGGCCGGCCGAGCTCGACGGCGTGGAGCGGATGGTCGGGCTGTTCCTCAACGCGATTCCCGTTCGCGTGCGGTTGCGTCCCGGCGATACCGTCGCCGAGCTGCTGCGCACGCTGCAGGACGAGCAAGCCGCGCTGCTCGATCACCACTATCTGGGACTCGGTGAGATCCAGGAGATCGCGGGCATCGACGCGCTGTTCGACTCGCTCGTCGTCTTCGAGTCGTTCCCGGTCGACCGCGAAGGGCTGGCACAGGCCGCGTCCGGATCGGCCGCCGTCACCGGGATGGACGCCGCCAACGGCACCCACTACCCGCTCACCGTGCAGGTGGTCGCCGACGGGCAGCTCCGGGTCTCGGTGAAGTATCTGCGCGATGTGTTCGGCGAGGACACCGCCAGCGCGCTGGCGCAACGCTTTTCGATGCTGCTGGCGAGGTTCGCCGCGAGCCCGCAGGCCAGGATCGCCGAGATCGATGTGCTGCTCGCGGAGGAACGCGCGACCCTGGCGGCGGTCAATGCCACCGACGCGCCCGAACTGCTCGACGAGGCGACCCTGCTGTCGCTGTTCGACGCGCAGGTCAGGCGCACGCCGCAGGCCACCGCGCTGATCGACGGTGAAACCACCTGTACCTACGCGGAATTCGACGAACGCGTGCGCGAACTCGCCGGTTTCCTCCGTGCGCAAGGCGCCCGGCCGGAGACGCTCGTCGCGGTTGCGATGCGGCGCGGCATCGACCTGGTGACCGCGATCTACGCGGTGCTGCGGACCGGTGCGGCGTACGTGCCGGTCGACCCGGACCACCCGGTTGAACGGACCGAACGGGTGCTGGCTTCGGCCGCGCCGATCTGCGTGCTCGCCACGGCCGGTTTCACCACCGCCTCCGACATTCCCGTCATCGAGCTGGGCACTGTCAGCGGCGAAGCGGCGGAGCTCGAGCTGCCGAAGGCCGACAATCTCGCCTACGTCATCCACACCTCCGGGTCCACCGGCATGCCCAAGGGCGTCATGCTGACGCACCGGCAGCTGGTCAACCAGTTCCGCTGGGCGCAGCGCACCTACCCGCACGGCCCCGGCGACGTGGTCCTGCACAAGACCCCGGTCACCTTCGACATCTCCACCTGGGAGTTGCTGTGGCCGTTGCAGACCGGCGCCACGGTGGTGATCGCCGCCCCCGACGGTCACCGCGACCCGGCCTACCTGGCCGAGGTGATCACCGAACGCGCCGTCACCACCGTGCATTTCGTGCCGTCGATGCTGGATGCCTTCCTCGCCGACCGTGACACGGGTGAATTCCCCTCGCTGCGACGGGTGTTCGCGGCGGGCGAGGCGCTGACGTCCTCGACCGCCCGCCGGTGCGCCCAGGTGCTGCCCGCGGCGACACTGGTCAACTGGTACGGCCCCGCCGAAGCCGCCGTGGTGACCGCGGCGCAGGTAGAAGCTGTTCCCGCCGTGGGTATCTCGATCGGCATACCGGTCGCCAACACGCGCGTCCACGTGCTCGATCGGCAACTGCGACCCGTCCCGCTCGGTACCGCGGGGGAGCTGTACCTGGAAGGGGTGCAGCTGGCCCGCGGCTACCTCGGCGCGCCCACCCTCACGGCCGAACGCTTCGTCGCCCATCCCGGCGGCGGCAGGCTCTACCGCACCGGCGACGTCGTGCGCTGGACCACCGACGAGAGCCTGGAATACCTGGGCCGCAGCGACTTCCAGGTGAAGCTGCGCGGGCAGCGCATCGAGCTCGGTGAGGTCGAGGCGGTCCTGCGCGATCATCACAGTGTCCGGCATGCCGCCGTCGCGCTCGTCCACGGCCCGACGGGAGATCGCCTGGTCGGCTACGTGGTGCCGGTCGAACCGCCGGTCGAGGAAGCTCCCGCGTCGGCTCGACCGGAGGGCTATTCGATCGAAAGCGGCACCACTACCGCCGGTTTCGATCAGGTCGCCTTGCTCACCCATGCCAGGGCGGCGCTCCCGTCGTACATGGTTCCGGCGACCGTGGTGATCCTGAGTTCGCTGCCGCTCAACGCCAGCGGCAAGCTCGACCGCAAGGCCCTGCCCGTCCCCGCCTTCACCACTCGCGCCTACCGCCCGCCGACCACGCCGTTGCAGCGTGCTGTCGCCGAGGTCTACGCGGAGGTGCTCGGCGCGGGCAAGGTCGGTCTCGACGACGACTTCTTCGAACTCGGCGGCAACTCCCTGATCGCCACCAAGGCGATCAGCCGCCTGCGCACCAGGGTGGGCGCCGAGGTGCGGGTGCAGTGGTTCTTCACCGACGCCACTGTCGCCGCACTGGCCGAAAGGATCGACGCCACCCAGTCCGCCGGCGGCGATCGCGACCTCACCTCCGACCTCGAATCCGACGACGCCCTCGGCGTCCTGCTGGCCATCCGCAACCGGGTACCGCACGGCACGGAGGCGGGCGGCGCGCTGTTCTGCATCCACCCGATGTACGGGTTGTCCTGGTGCTACGCCGGGCTGGCGCAGTACATTCCGGCGCGGCGGCCGATCTTCGGGCTCCAGTCGCCCGCGCTGAGCGAGGCGGGCTACCTGCCGGGCACGCTCGCCGAGATGGCGCGCCGCTACGCCGCCGAGATCAGGACCCAGCAGCCGCACGGCCCGTACCGGCTGATGGGCTGGTCGCTGGGTGGTGTGCTCGCCCACGCTGTCGCCACCGAACTCCAGGCGGCGGGGGAGCAGGTGTCGCTGCTGGCGATGCTGGATTCGCATCCCGACATCGATGTCCCCGATTTCCACACGGCGGTCCGCGACGCGCTCGCCGAACTCGGTGTCGACATCAGCGCGGCGCTGCCCGCCGCGGGGGTGCGCGAACTCAGCGAGGACGCACTGGCCGCGCTGCACGCGATCATTCCCGCCAACATGGCCGTACTCACCCCCGAACGGGTGCGCCGGATCTATCGCAGCGCGGTGCGCTCGGCCGAGCTCATCGCCGAACACCGGCCCGCGGTGTTCCGCGGCAGGCTCGAGTACTTCAGCGCGCTCGGACACGAGGCGGCGGCGGCCAATTGGGCCCCGTATGTCGACGGCGCGGTGCGCGATCGGCCGGTCGCGGTGGTGCATGATCAGATGACCTCGCCGCAGGCACTGGCGGAGATCGGTCCGCGATTGGCGGAGCTGCTCGACGCCGGCGACCGCGCGGCCGGGGCGCGGTGACACAAACGCTGGTGCGTGGTGACACAAACGCTGGTGCGTGGCGACATGAACGCTGGGGCGCAATGACATCAGCGGTGCCGGTGAGGCATGATGTGACCGCGCTGCTGTAACGATTACCCCTGTTGTAACCACCGGATAACCCGTAGGGTCTGGCTGGTTGCAACTTCGTGCCCTGTCGGAGCACGGACCGAATCGGAATTCGAGACGAAGCGAAGGTGCGAAATTGATGCGTCGGCACACCCGGCGTCGTGGCTCCCGGGCCGCGGCGATGATCGCGGCAACGGCAGTGGCGGCGGGACTGATGTCCGGCATCGGTACGAGCCCGGCATCAGCTGACCCGATCATCGATTCCAAGAGCCTGCTCGCCAACCCGGTCTCCGAGGACGGCTCCAAGATCGTCAAGGCCGAGGTGAAGGACTCGCGCAGTCTGCGACTGCACGTGTACTCCGCGGCCATGGACCAGAACATCATCGTCGACGTGCAGCGCCCCGCCGACGCCTCGGTCCCGCGCCCCACCCTGTACCTGCTCAACGGTGCGGGCGGCGGCGAGGATTCGGCGTCGTGGGTGGCCAAGACCGACGCGCTCGAATTCCTCAGCGACAAGAACGTCAACGTCATCCAGCCGATCGGTGGCGCCTGGAGCTACTACACCGACTGGATCCACGACGACCCGGTCGTGGGCCGCAACAAGTGGAAGACCTTCTTCACCGAGGAACTGCCCCCGCTGGTCGACGGCGCGCTGGGCACCAACGGTGTGAACGCCATCGCGGGTCTGTCCACCTCCGGCACCACCGTGCTCGCGCTGCCGATCGCCAAGCCCGGCCTGTACAAGGCGGCCGCGGCGTACAGCGGTTGCGCGCAGACCTCCGATCCGGTCGGTTCGGAATTCGTGAAGGTCACGGTCGAGACCTGGGGCGGCGGTGACACCATGAACATGTGGGGTCCGCAGGGCTCGGAGGAATGGGTCAAGAACGACCCGTACGTGAATGCCGAAGGGTTGCGCGGCGTCGATCTCTACATCTCCACCGGCAACGGCCTGCCCGGCCCGTACGACACCCTCGACGGTCCGTACGCGCTGCCCGGCGCCTACGGTCTGGCCAACCAGATCGTCATCGGTGGCGTGATCGAGGCGGGCACCAACTACTGCACGCACAACCTGGCCAACCGGCTCAACGAGCTGGGTATCCCGGCGACCTTCAACTTCCGCCCCAACGGCACCCACTCGTGGGGCTACTGGAAGGACGAGCTGAAGCTGTCGTGGCCGACCCTGGCCCGCGGGCTCGGCCTGTAGACACCGGTATCTCCCGAACCGCCCCGATAGCGAGCGCGTCGCTGCCGGGGCGGTCCCATTTCCTCGACCTGCCCTCGACGTTTGCGAATTGTGGTTAACTTAGGTTGACTGGACCAACCCGGTCCGCGCAACGGAAAGTGAGTGCATGGTCGCCGATCGCAGTGAGGCCGAACAGGCCCGCGAGCCGACGACCGCACCTGCCCGTGTCGTGCGCCGCAGGCCGAAGGACCGCAAGATGCAGATCATGCGGGCCGCCGCCCGTGCGTTCAGCGCGCGCGGCTACTACCCGGTCGGCGTGGACGAGATCGCCGCCGAGGTCGGCATCTCCGGACCCGCGCTGTACCGCCACTTCGCCAACAAGTACGCGCTGCTCGTCGCCGCCGCCGAGGAGGGTGCTCGGGGTTTGCGCGATGTCGCGGCAGCGGCAGACGACCCGTCGCTGAGCCCGGAAGCCAGGCTCGACGCGGTGCTCACCGCCGTCGCCGAACGCAATATCGACATCCGGCGCGAGGCCGGCCTCTACCGCTGGGAACGCCGCTACCTCGAACCCGACGACCGGGTGCGCATCCGCGCGTTCTATCGCGAACTCGAGGCGAACGTCGCCGCGCGGATCGCCGACGTCCGGCCGGAGGCGAGCGCCGACGACCGCATCCTGCTCGCCGTCGGCGCGCTGAGTTCGCTGGCCAGCATCGCCGCGCACCGCACCACCCTCTCGCACAGCCGCATGCTCGCGGTGCAGCTCGAGATGGCCTGGGCGATCGTGCGCGCGGAGCTGCCGCCGACCCCCGCCGCGGCCGAGCCCGACAAGCAGCCCCGTGGCCTGCCGGTCACCTCGAAACGTGAACAGCTGCTCACCGAAGCGATCCGGATCTTCGGCCGCAACGGGTATCACGAATCCGGCATCGAGGAGATCGGCGCCGCCGTCGGCATCAACGCCTCCAGCGTGTACCGCCACTTCGACAGCAAGGCCGACCTGCTCGCGGCCGCTTTTCATCGCACCGCCGACCGGCTCGCGGTCGCGATCGGCGAGGCGCTGGCCGAGAGCGAGAACCGGGCCGACGCCGCCCGCCGCATCGCCGACCAGCACGCGCGCCTCACCTTCGCGACGCCCGAGATCGCGCCCGTCTACTACGCGGAGTTCAGCAACCTCCCGCAGGCCGAACAGCACCGTCTGCGCGCCATCCAGCGGCAGAACATCCTCGAGTGGGCCAACCTGCTCGACGGCGACCCGATCGAAGCCCGCTTCCGGGTGCACGCCGCCGTCGGCCAGATCATCGATGTCGGCCGGCTGCTGCGCTTCGACTCGCGGCCAGAACAGCTCGCCCGCCTCGCCGCGCTGACCGGCGCGGTGCTGCTCGGCAGCGGCTCGGCGGACGGGAACTAGCCGCTCAGCCGCGGCCGTGGCGTAAACGGAACAGGGCTTTCGCCGTCTGCAAGTGCCCTGGCCTGCGGTCGAAGGTCGACAGCCGGACCGGGGCCCGATAGCGCCTGCGCGCGATCGACATCGTGCGGCTGTATTCGTACAGCCCGTGCTGACCGTGGCTGTGTCCCTGGCCGTATTCGCCGACACCGCCGAACGGCAGGGCCGGGATGCCGGTGAACGCGGTCGACGAATTCACCGTCACCACACCCACTTTCAGCTGTTCGGCGATGAGCTCCGCGCTGGGGATGTCGAGGGTGAAGATGGTGACGGCGATGCCGTTGCCCGCCGCGTTCACCCGGGTGACCGCGTCGGCCAGGTCGGCGACCCGGTTCACCACGAGCACCGGGCCGATTCCCTCGCCGGTGATCGCGATGCTCTCCTCGGGAACCTCGGCCAGCACGATCGGCTCCACGTACGGGTCGCGGAACGAATCGAGCCCGCCGAGCACCGCGTGCCCGCCGTGGGCGAGCGCGTCACGGACCTGTCTGCGCACCACGTCGACCTGGGTGGCGTTGATCATCGGCCCGTAGGAGGCGCGGTTGTCGGCGCCGGGACGCAGCTTCGCCGCTCGCTCGGCCACCCTGGCCAGGAAGTCGTCGAACACCGAATCGGCGACATAACAGCGCTGGATGCCCGAGGAGTTCTGCCCGGCATTGGCCATCGCCCCGAACACCGCGGCCTCCGCGGCCGCGTCGAGCACCGCGTCGACGTGCACGATCATGCTGCCCTTGCCGCTGTTCTCCACCACCACCGGCGTCAGCGTCTGGGCGCACAGCGCGATCACCTCGCGTCCGCGCGCTTCGGGCCCGGCGTAGGCGATCTTGTCCACCTCGGCCTTGCACAGGGCGGTAGCGGTCCGCGAATTTCCGGTAACCGCTTGCAGTACGGGTTGTTCGGGCGAGATCGCGGCCCAGCTGTCGGCCAGCCAGGTGCCGACACCGGTACTGAGTTCGTGCGGGTTGAACACCACCGTGTTGCCCGCGGCCATGGCGTAGGCGATCGAACCCATCGGCGTGAACACCGGGTTGTTCCACGCGCCGAGCACGCCGATCACCCCCAGCGGCAGGTAGCCGACGGAGGCGTGCTGATTGCGGGTGAACCAGCCGGTGGACAGGCGCTTTCGGCCCAGTGTGCGCTCGGCGTTGCGGGCGGCCCAGTCCAGATTCTCCACCGCCAGCATCACTTCGAGAGTGGCGTCGGCCTCCGGTTTGCCGGTCTCGCTGCGCAGGAGTTCCACCAACTCGCCTGCGTTCCTGGCGATCTCGCGACGCCAGTCGAGGAGCAGGTGCTTGCGCTCACTGAACTCCAGTTCCCCCCACCAGTTCTGGGTGGCGCGTGCGGTGCGCACGACACGGGTGACCTCGGCCGTGCCCTGCACGGGATACTGCGCGAGCTGTTCACCGGTGCGCGGATCGAATGCCGTGAGCACATCGGATCGACCGGCGGGCGCGGCGGCGGTAGAAGCCGACTCGACCATGGTCACCTCCCCAAGATCGAACACGCCCGCACGCGGGCCGGTGAGACGAGTGTTTCCCCGCTGTCAGCGTATGGGCGCGCGGCCCGGCCGACAAGGTTCCCGCACTGCCCTTGCACTGCCCAGGTGAGCAACACCACAGCGCGCCGCAGGCAGCGCCCGGCAAACCGGGCGCATCAACGCAGACGGGGCCCGGAAAACCGCCGGACCGGTAACATCGCGCCGAACGGTATGGATCACTTACCGGGAAGAATTTATTCCGCGTGCGCTCGTCTCTTCCAGGGCCGTGCGCACCGGCCGATGGTGGAGAGTTGATGCCGAGTTCGATCTCAGGGGATTCGCCCGCAGGTGGCGTCGCGTCGAGCGACAGTGAACCCGCGGTGCTGGTGTCCGACGTGCGCAAGTCGTTCGGCGATGTGCACGCTTTGCAGGGCATCAGTTTCCAGGCCGGCAAGGCCAGTGTGCTGGGCATTCTCGGACCCAACGGCGCGGGCAAGACCACCATGGTCAAGGTTCTGTCGACCCTGCTCCGTCCCGACTCCGGCACCGCCGTCGTCGCGGGGCACGACGTGCTAACCGATGCCGCGGGCGTGCGCCGCTCGATCATGATGACCGGCCAGTACGCCGCGCTCGACGAGAACCTGACCGGCCGGGAGAACCTCGAGCTGTTCGGTCGCCTGATGGGCCTGACCAAGTCGGCCGCCCGCAAGCGCGCCGAAGTGCTGCTCGAGGAATTCGACTTGGTGAGCGCGGGCAAGCGGGCCGTGCGCAACTACTCCGGCGGCATGCGCCGTCGCGTCGACATCGCCTGCGGGCTGGTGGTGCGGCCCGAGGTGGTGTTCCTCGACGAGCCGACCACCGGCCTCGACCCGCGCAGCCGCCAGGGCGTGTGGGATCTGGTGACCGCGCTCAAGAACCAGGGCATCACGGTGCTGCTGACCACGCAGTACCTCGAAGAGGCCGACGTGCTCAGCGACAACATCATCGTCATCGACAAGGGCACCGTCATCGCCGAGGGCACCGCCGACGAACTCAAAGCCAAGACCGGCGGCAGCTTCTGCGAGATCGTGCCGCTCGACCCGAGCCGCGTCCCGCAGACCGTCAAGGCCCTCGGTGACCTGGTACCGGCCGCTGTCGCCGCCGAGACCGACGGTGCCGACAAGGTGTCCATCCCGGCCCCCGACGGCGCCGCCACCCTCGCCGAGGCACTGCGCAGGCTCGACGCCGCGGGCATCGACCTGGCCGACATCGCGCTGCGCAGGCCCTCGCTCGACGACGTGTTCCTATCGATCACCGGCCACTCGGGCGGCCACTAGTGAGCGTGTCCACCCCCGCGGCGAACAGCTTGTTCGCCGAGCTTCCCGCTGTGCGCCCGAGCAGTTTCGCGCAGTGGCGCGCGCTGACCGGGCGCATCGTGCACACCATGGCCACCAAGGGCGAGCTGATCGTCGCGGTGCTCACCCCGCTGGTGGTGACCGTGGCCTTCTACCTGCCGTTGCGGTACGTGATGAAGGTCCAGGGCATCGATTACGCCCAGTACGTGATGCCGATCGTCGTGCTGCAGACGATGGCCATGACGATGATGTCGAACGCCCAGCTCGCGGCGTTCGAAGCACTCACCGGATTGAGTACCCGTCTGCAAACCATGCCGATCGGTTCGCTGGTTCCGCTGATGTCGCGTATCTGCGCGGGTCTGGTGCGATCGGTCGTCTCCCTGATCGCGACCGTCGGGTACGGCTATGTGATCGGGTTCCGGTTCACCGGCGGCTGGTTGCAGGCGCTCGCGTTCTGCGGATTCGCGCTGACCGTCGGCGTGGTACTCACGCTCGGCGCCGACGCGCTCGGCAGCCTCACCAAGAACCCGGAGGCGCTCAGCCAGGCCCTCACGCTGCCGATTCTGATCTTCGGCATGATGTCGACCGGGTTCGTGCCCGAGGCCAGCTTCCCGTCGTGGGTGCGGCCGTTCGCGCGCAACCAGCCGATCTCGCAGTTCGCCCAGACGCTCAGCGATATGGCCGCGGGTCATCTGAGCTGGGCAGGCACGTGGGTCTCGCTGGCGTGGCTCGGCGGACTGGCTGTTTTCTTCCTCCCACTGGCTGTGTGGGCGAGTGTGAGGCGATCATGACGACAATCGAGAAGGCGTCTGTCGAGGAGGCCGCGGCCGACCTCCCGGTGGTGCACACCAAGCCGGAGGGTTCGGTGTCGGTGTGGTTCACCCACAGCCTGATCCAGACCAAGCGTCTGCTGATGGTGTGGTTGCGCGACCCGTCGACGACCATCCAGACCATCGCCTACCCGGCGGTGACCCTGCTGATGTTCCGGATCGTGCTCGGTGACTCGATCACCGCGGCCACCGGCGCCCCCAGCATCTACGGCCAAGCCGCACTGCTCACCCTGGTCGCGGCCATGACCGGCGCGGTGGTGAGTGCCCTCGGGTTCAAGCGCGAGAAGGCTTCGGGGCTGCTCAGCCGGTTCTACACGATGCCGCTCAACAAGGCCTCGCTGCTGACCGGCCGGCTGCTGGCCGAGATGCTGCGCATCCTGCTCACCACGCTGATCGTGCTGCTCGTCGCGGTGCCGCTCGGGTTCCTGTTCATGGAGGACCCGTTCGCCAATATCGCGCTGGTCCTGGTTCCGGTGCTCTTCGGCATCGGGTTCGCGGTGATGGTGACCGCGCTGGCCACGATCACCGAGGGCGTGATGCTGATCAGCCTCATCGGCATCCTCAACACGCTGCTGATGTTCTTCAACACCGGCTTCGTCCCGGTCTTCGCCTACCCGACCTGGTTGCAGGACGTGGTCGCCAATCAGCCGATGAGCTGCGCCATCGATGCGATGAAGGGCCTGTCCTACGGTGGGCCGGTCGCTGAACCGCTGCTGAAGACCGTCGCCTGGACGGTCGGCATGGTCGCGGTCTTCGCCTACCCGGCGATCGTCGGCTACAAGAAGGCCGCCGAGTCGTCCTGAGACCCGGACCACCTCGCTTCTGATCGCCGCCACGAACGTCGTGGCGGCGATCAGTGCGTTACCGGCTGGGGGAGTCGGCGTCGGCGGGAGTGAAGGGGTAGTCGAGCCAGCGGTCGCGGTTGGTCCAGCCGACGAGGTCGTAGCGCCAGCGGAACGGCCAGGTGTGGGCCACGGTGTTGAACAGCACGGCGCCGAGGGCGGTGTAGTCGTCGTGGGCCGAGAGCAGGGCCCGCTGACCGCGTTCGGATTCGGTGAAGAAGGCGTCGAACATGGCGATCGACTGATCGGTGGTGAGCCGGCCCAGACCCCACAGACCACGCATGCGCATCCAGTAGACGGCCCTGGCCTGCCACGGCCAGAGGGCTCCGATCGGGTCCTCACCTCGCTGCACCGCGGCGACGGCGGTGTCGGCCAGCGCGAGAGAGTCGGCCACGCTGTAGCCGGTGCACGGGTGCATCATCCCGCCGCGCGAGCCGAACGGCACCGCGATCGCCGTGCCCTTCTTCGGGGGCCGCTGATCCAGGGGATAGTGGGCAGCTTCGTGCGGTTCGTCGCCGGTGAGCTGGATACCGTGTGCCGCGAGTCTGCTCAGCGTGCGCTTGCGTAACTCGTGCTGCGGCATCCCGCCACGTAACCCGAGGCTCGTCTCCTCGAAGATCACCGTCCCGTCCCCGAGCGGTACCGCGTAGAGGAACGACGGCGGCTCGTCCGGGCCCGCCCCGTTCTCCGGCCGCCAATCCAGCAGCAGCCCCTCACCTTCGGCGACCATCGGTGCCGCGGTCTCCGCGTCCACGAAGATCCCGTGCGCCGAGGCGGCCCTGCGCTTGCCCAACGTCGGCAGCCCCCGGGTATCGAACACCGCCCCCGCCGAGATCACCGTCCCGTCCGCGAGTTCCACCTCGTGCGCGTCCACGCGCCGCGCCCGATCCGCGAAGACGGTCGCGTCGTCCAAGGCCAACGCGGCGTGCAGCCCAGCCTTGGAGAGCACGCAATACGGCCGCTCGATCCGATGCTTGCCCTTGGTCCACACTGTCGGCGCCGCGATGCGCTGCGCGATCGCACTCGCGGGCAGCCACTGCGGCAGCTCGTCGATCCAGCAGGAGAAGGTCGGCGGGAACAGCCGCTCCGGCCGCGGATCCACCGCGGCCACCCGCAACTCCGCCACCGCGGCCCGATGCGCCAGCCCCCGCCCGGCCGGCCCCAGCCCGACCACACAGATATCGAATTCCCGCACAACACTCACGTCCGCATTCAATCGGCCCCACCCATCGCCACGCAAGCATCAGTGACCCGGTCGTCACACCGCCTCGACGCCGCGATTCCTAGTCCTCCAAGGCCAGGGCCTGGCGCATGGTCAGGCGAGCTTGGGTCTGCATCAGCGAGCGGCGGTAGATCTTCTCGGCGACGACGACGATCCCGTAGGTGGCGATCGCCATCAGGGCGAGGGCGATGAAGGGTTCCCACCAGGCGGCGGTGCCGTCGGCCAGGCGGGCGGGCATGGCGACGATGGACATGATCGGGATATAGGAGCCGATGACACGGGCGGTGCCGGTGAGGAAGATGCCCGCGAACAGCACGATCATGATGAGCAACCCGAGCGGAGTCGAGGTGGACTGGAGGTCTTCGCTGCGAGTGGCGAGCGCGCCCGCGACGGCCCACAGGCTCGCCAAGGCGAGGAAGCCGACGAGGAAGAAGACGATGAACCAGCCCGCGGCCCCGGCGATCTGGCCCAGCTGAGCACCCTTGCCGGTCGCCGCCAACCCGACCAACCCCGCCCCGACGAACAGTGCCAACTGCGCGAACGCCAGTGCCGCGTTGCCCACGACCTTGCCGATCAGCAACTGCCGCAACGGCATCGCACTGGCCAGGATCTCCACGATGCGGTTCTGCTTCTCCTCGACCACACTCTGTGCGATGGACATGCCGAACAGCACCGACGCCAGATAGAAGAGGAACGCGAAGACGAACGAGACGATCTTGGCCAGGCCCGGGTCGATCGAGCCCTTCTCGAGCAGGTCGTAGCTCACGGTCGCACCGCGGGCCAGCTCGTCGAGTGAGACGCCGGCGGCGGCGGCATTGCGCTGCAACGCGATCTGCTGTGCGGCGGCGGTGATGTAGGTGGTGGCGTTGTCGTCCTCGGCGGTCTTGCCGATCAGCTGCCATCCGCTGGGTTCGGCGGGAACCAGGCCCACGTCGACCTCGTCCTCGCGGACCGACTGCTCGACCGCGGCCCGGTCGGCGACGGGTCGCGCGATGAAGCTGGTGTCGGTTCCCGCGTTCGAGGCCAGGGTGTTCGCCGTGTCGAGCACGACCGTGGTGTCCGAACCGGCGATCGCCACGTCGATCTTGTCGGGCCTGCTGCTGAGGAACCCGGTGAGAACCAGCGACGCGACGATCACCACGAGCGTCACCACCGTCGAGATGACGAAGTTGCGGTCACGCAGCTTCACCGCGATCTCCCTCGCGGCAACGATCCGCCACACGCCGCTCATGCTGCATCTTCTCGGCATGAGCGGGCGCCTTCCGTGGCCACGCGAGCTACCGCCTCCAGGCGCTGACCTCTCATGCCGTCACCTCCCGGTAGATTTCGGCGACCGTCGGCCGGACCGCGGTGAACTCCCGCACCGACCCTCGCGACAACGCCTCCTTCAGCACCCCATCGGTGCCGCCGTCGGCGACCTCGAACAACACGCCCGGCCCGGCACTCTCGACCACGCGAACCCCTGGATACTCCCGCAGCCATCCCGCGTCACCGTCGACCACCAGCCGATACCGTGAGCCGTTGCCGCTGGACCGCAACTCGTCGACCGAGCCCTGCCCGACCACCCGGCCCGATGCGAGCACGACCAGCTGATCGCACAGCCGCTCCACCAGATCCAGCTGATGCGAGGAGAACAGCACCGGCACGCCCTGATCGGCGTACTCGCGCAGCAACTCCACCATCGAATCCACGGCGAGGGGGTCGAGGCCGGAGAACGGTTCGTCCAGGATCAGCGCCGTCGGCTGTGCGATCACCGCCGCCGCGATCTGGACGCGCTGCTGATTGCCCAGCGACAACGATTCGAGCTTGTCCTTGCCGCGCGCGCCCAGATCGAACCGCTCCAGCAGGCTTTCGGTACGCGCCTTGGCCTTGTCGGCGGGCAGTCCACGCAAGCGCGCCAGGTACACGAGCTGGTCGAGCACCGGCTGCTTGGGATAGAGCCCCCGCTCCTCGGGCATATAGCCGAACGAACGCCGGTCCAGCTCGGTCACCGGCCGTCCGTCCCACCGCATCTCGCCGGACTGAACGGCCAAGACGCCCATGATCATTCGCATCGTGGTGGTCTTGCCCGCCCCGTTACCCCCGACGAACCCGGTCAGCGCACCGGGCAGGACGGCGAACGACACGTCGTCGACCGCCACGTTCTCCCCGAACCGCCGCGTCACATGGGCGACTTCCAACATCGAACTCCCCGTCCTTTGTTGCCTGGCCCACAACCGTACCGGTGCCGCGGTTCACGCGGCCGCGATCAGAGTGGCGACACCCAGGTGGTGATGTCGGCGTGCACGACCTCGATGCCGTCCTTGTCGTAGATCGAGACGGGAACCGTCAGTTCCTGGCCCTTGGTGATCGCGGCGAAGTCGGGGATCTCGTCGAGCTTCGCCACCGCGCGCAGGCCGGATTCCGCCTTGGCCAGGTACTGGACGTTCATCGACTTGGGGATCCAGCGGTGGGTGGTGGGGACGGTGGCCTCGCTCAGCATGCCCATCGCCACTTCGGCCAGATTGCAGGCCGCGATCGCGTGGAAGGTGCCGAGGTGGTTGTGGATGCCGAACCACTTCGGGGAGGTCACCTCGCAGACACCGGGCTCGAGACGGACCACCTGGGGGAGCACGGTGCCGAAGTAGGGGACCCGGGCGACCATGCCGAGTGAGAACAGCGCGTGCCCGATGCGATTGTCGGGCAGCTTCTTCCAGCCGCGGTAGGTCGCGGTTTCCTGTGTCATGGGCACTATCTTACTCAAAAGTAAGTTATGTCGTAACCCTCCGGTGGCCGGGCGGGGCGACGAGCCAGCTACCATTCATCGGTACAGCCCAGCCGGCGGTGCGGTCGAGGTGGAAGCCCCTGTGGGGGCGTGATCGATACCTCATGACCCCCGATTTGAAGGACGTCGTCGGCATGGTGCATACTGTTCGGGTTGCCTTGCGCAGGATTGTTCGACTCTCCGGAGCGGATACCTGAACAAGGGGAGCAGTAGTTTGTATCTCGCCGGTTCGCCGGTGTGGATACGTTCGGAACCACGCACTTCCGGCCCATGGTGAGCAATCGACCGGGGTCGGAGATTAAGAGTTAGGGCGACACGCCCGACCGCGTGGACCGGAGAACCATGACAGATGAACAGCGGCGAGGACTAGGTAGTGCCTTTGTGGCGCCCTGGTTGCGGGTCTTTCAGTGGGAAACCACGCTGAGGCGTCTTCTTTGTGGTTCGGGCTGTGCAAATTGAGGGTGGTGCGGGAGCTAGCTCCTGTGACCACGAAGGAAAGCGGAGAAAAGGACACTTAGCGTGGCGGGACAAAAGATCCGCATCAGGCTCAAGGCCTATGACCACGAGGCGATCGACGCGTCAGCGCGCAAGATCGTGGAAACGGTGACCCGCACCGGCGCCCGTGTGGTCGGGCCTGTGCCGTTGCCGACCGAGAAGAACATCTACTGCGTCATCCGTTCGCCGCACAAGTACAAGGACTCGCGCGAACACTTCGAGATGCGCACGCACAAACGCCTCATCGACATCCTCGACCCGACGCCGAAGACGGTTGACGCGCTCATGCGCATCGACCTCCCGGCCAGCGTCGACGTCAACATTCAGTGACGGGGACTCGAGACATGACTGACAACAAGAACCGGCCCGCAGCCGGCATCCTGGGCACCAAGCTCGGCATGACCCAGGTCTTCGACGAGAAGAACCGCGTAGTCCCGGTCACCGTCATCAAGGCGGGCCCGAACGTGGTCACCCAGATTCGTACCGTGGAGCGCGACGGCTATTCGGCCGTGCAGATCGCTTTCGGCGCCATCGACCCGCGCAAGGTGAACAAGCCGACTTCCGGCCAGTTCGCCAAGGCCGGTGTCACCCCGCGCCGCCACGTCACCGAGATCCGCGTCGCGGATGCCTCCACCTTCGAGATCGGCCAGGAACTCTCGGCTGATGTCTTCGAAGAGGGCACCTACGTCGACGTGACCGGAATCAGCAAGGGCAAGGGCTTCGCCGGCACCATGAAGCGTCACGGCTTCAAGGGCCAGGGCGCCTCGCACGGTGCGCAGGCTGTGCACCGTCGCCCGGGTTCCATCGGTGGCTGTGCCACTCCCGGCCGCGTGTTCAAGGGCATGCGCATGTCGGGTCGTATGGGTAACGACCGCGTCACCACGCAGAACCTCTCGGTTCACAAGGTCGACGCCGAGAACGGCCTGCTCCTGGTCAAGGGTGCTATCCCTGGCCGCAAGGGCAACGTCGTGATCGTCAAGAGCGCCGTGAAGGGTGGTGCGCACGCATGACCAGCCTCGACAAGAAGGCCAACCTGACGCTGACCGTTAAGGCCGCAGGCGGCAAGACCGAAGGCACCGTCGAACTCCCCTCGGAGATCTTCGACGTGACCGCCAACGTCGCGCTGATGCACCAGGTCGTCATCGCTCAGCTGGCCGCCGCTCGCCAGGGCACCCACTCCACGAAGACTCGTGGCGAGGTCTCCGGTGGTGGCAAGAAGCCGTACCGCCAGAAGGGCACCGGCCGCGCCCGTCAGGGCTCGACCCGTGCGCCGCAGTTCGCCGGCGGTGGCACCGTCCACGGCCCGCAGCCGCGTGACTACAGCCAGCGGACCCCCAAGAAGATGAAGGCCGCCGCCCTGCGCGGTGCCCTCTCCGACCGGGCCCGCAACGAGCGCATCCACGTGATCACCGAACTGGTCTCGGGTCAGAACCCGTCGACCAAGATTGCCAAGGACTTCCTGGCCGAGCTCTCGGGCCGCAAGAAGTTCCTGGTCGTCGTCGGCCGCGAGGACGTCGCCGCGTGGAAGAGCGTGGCGAACCTGCAGAACGTGCTGCCGATCGCCCCGGATCAGCTCAACACCTACGACGTGCTCAACAGCGACGACGTGGTGTTCAGCGTCGAGGCCCTGAACGCTTTCGTTCACGGTCCCGCCGAGGCGGCCCAGGAGGAGAGCAAGTGAGCACCATCGCCGACCCCCGCGACATCCTGCTCGCACCGGTCATCTCGGAGAAGTCCTACGGGCTGATCGAGGAAGGCACCTACACCTTCCTGGTGCACCCGGACTCGAACAAGACGCAGATCAAGATCGCCGTCGAGAAGGTTTTCGGCGTCACGGTCACCAGCGTCAATACCGCCAACCGTCAGGGCAAGCGCAAGCGGACCAAATTCGGTTACGGAAAGCGCAAGGACACCAAGCGCGCACTCGTGACCCTCTCGGCCGATAGCAAGCCCATCGAGATCTTCGGAGGACCGGTCGCGTAAGCGCCTGGGACTCCAGAAAGCGAGAAGAACTCATGGCAATCCGTAAATACAAGCCGACTACGCCGGGCCGTCGTGGCTCCAGCGTCTCGGACTTCGCCGAGATCACCCGGTCGACGCCGGAGAAGTCGCTGCTGCGCCCGCTCACCAAGTCCGGTGGTCGTAACGCGCACGGTCGCATCACCACTCGTCACCGCGGTGGCGGTCACAAGCGTGCCTACCGTCTGATCGACTTCCGTCGGCTGGACAAGGACGGCATCCCGGCCAAGGTCGCTCACATCGAGTACGACCCCAACCGCACCGCCAACATCGCACTGCTGCACTTTGCCGACGGCGAGAAGCGCTACATCATCGCGCCGAAGGGCATCAAGCAGGGCAGCCCGATCGAGTCCGGCCCCACGGCCGACATCAAGCCGGGTAACAACCTGCCGCTGCGCAACATCCCGACCGGTACCACGATTCACAACGTGGAGCTGCGTCCGGGCGGTGGCGCCAAGATGGCTCGTTCCGCTGGAATGAGCATTCAGCTGCTGGGCAAGGAAGGGCCGTACGCGACCCTTCGTATGCCTTCGGGTGAAATCCGCCGTGTCGACGTGCGCTGCCGCGCCACCGTCGGCGAGGTCGGCAACGCCGAGCAGTCGAACATCAACTGGGGCAAGGCCGGCCGTATGCGCTGGAAGGGCCGTCGCCCTACCGTCCGTGGTGTCGTCATGAACCCGGTCGACCACCCGCACGGTGGTGGTGAGGGTAAGACCTCCGGTGGTCGCCACCCGGTCTCCCCGTGGGGTCAGCCTGAGGGCCGCACCCGCAAGCCCAACCGCCCGAGTGACAAGCTCATCGTTCGCCGTCGTAAGACCGGCAAGAAGCGCTAAGGAGGAGGTAAGAAATGCCACGCAGCCTCAAGAAGGGCCCGTTCGTCGACGACCACCTCCTCGCGAAGGTGGACGTGCAGAACGAAAAGGGCACGAAGCAGGTCATCAAGACCTGGTCGCGTCGCTCGACCATCATCCCCGATTTCATCGGGCACACTTTCGCCGTCCACGACGGTCGCAAGCATGTCCCGGTGTTCATCTCGGACAACATGGTCGGCCACAAGCTCGGTGAGTTCGCGCCGACCAGGACGTTCAAGAGCCACGTCAAGGACGACCGGAAGAGCAAGCGGCGATGACTGAAACCATTCAGAACCCGACTGCACGCGCAACCGCCAAGCACGTTCGGGTCACCCCGATGAAGGCCCGTCGAGTCGTGGACCTGGTCCGCGGCAAGAGCGTCGAGGACGCGCTGGCGATCCTGCGGTTCGCACCGCAGGCTGCCAGCGAGCCCGTGGCCAAGGTCGTGGCTTCGGCCGCGGCGAACGCCGAGAACAACCTCGGCCTCAACCCGGCCACCCTGGTCATCTCGACTGCTTTTGTCGACGAGGGCGCCACCATGAAGCGTTTCCAGCCGCGGGCCCAGGGCCGTGCGTTCCGGATTCGTAAGCGCACCAGCCACATCACCATCGAGGTCGAGAGCGTGCCCACCACCGGCGCTGCCACTCGTAGCCGCCGGAAGGGAGGGGCAAAGTAAATGGGACAGAAAATTAACCCCCATGGCTTCCGCCTCGGTATCACCACCGACTGGAAGTCGCGTTGGTACGCGGACAAGCAGTACGCGGAATACGTGAAGGAAGACGTTCAGATCCGTAAGCTCCTCGCCACTGGCATGGAGCGGGCCGGCATCTCGAAGGTCGAGATCGAGCGCACCCGTGATCGCGTCCGTGTGGATATCCACACCGCGCGTCCCGGCATCGTGATCGGTCGCCGTGGCGCGGAAGCCGATCGCATCCGCGCCGAGCTGGAGAAGCTCACCAAGAAGCAGGTTCAGCTGAACATCCTCGAGGTCAAGAACCCCGAGTCGGATGCGCAGCTGGTTGCTCAGGGTGTTGCCGAGCAGCTGTCCAACCGTGTGGCGTTCCGTCGTGCGATGCGTAAGGCCATTCAGTCGGCCATGCGTTCGCCGAACGTCAAGGGCATCCGTGTGCAGTGCTCGGGCCGCCTCGGTGGCGCCGAAATGTCGCGCTCGGAGTTCTACCGTGAAGGTCGCGTTCCGCTGCACACGCTGCGTGCGGACATCGACTACGGCCTCTACGAGGCCAAGACCACCTTCGGTCGCATCGGCGTCAAGGTCTGGATCTACAAGGGCGACATCGTCGGTGGTCGTCGTGAAGTGACCGCCGCCGCCGCTGCTCCGGATCGCCAGCGTCGCGAGCGTCCGAGCCGTCCTCGTCGGTCCGGTGCCACTGGCACCACCGCGACCAGCACCGAGGTCGGGCGCGCCGCCACTGCAGTGGCGGAGGCTCCGGCAGAGAACAAGGAGGGCTGACGCATGCTGATGCCCCGTAGGGTCAAGCACCGCAAGCAGCACCACCCCGGTCGCTCCGGCATGGCCAAGGGCGGCACCGCGGTGGCCTTCGGTGAGTACGGCATCCAGGCTCTCGAGCCCGCCTACGTCACCAACCGTCAGATCGAGTCGGCGCGTATCGCAATGACCCGCCACATCAAGCGTGGCGGCAAGATCTGGATCAACATCTACCCCGATCGTCCGCTCACGAAGAAGCCGGCCGAAACCCGCATGGGTTCCGGTAAGGGTTCGCCGGAGTGGTGGGTCGCGAACGTGAAGCCCGGTCGGGTCATGTTCGAGATGTCTTACCCCAACGAGGAGACCGCTCGTGAGGCCCTGCGCCGCGCGATGCACAAGCTCCCGATGAAATGCAGGATCGTGACCAGGGAGGAGCAGTTCTGATGGCTACCGAAACACCGGCCGCAGAGCTCCGTGAGCTCAACGAAGAAGAGCTCGTGGCACGCCTGCGCGAGTCGAAGGAAGAGCTGTTCAACCTGCGCTTCCAGATGGCGACGGGTCAGCTCGACAACAACCGTCGACTGCGCGTCGTCCGCCACGAGATCGCGCGCATTTACACGGTCATGCGTGAGCGCGAGCTCGGCCTGGCCACGGCGCCCGCTGGCAAGGGAGATGCGGCATGAGCGAGAACACCACAGAGCGCAACAGCCGCAAGGTTCGCAGCGGCTACGTTGTCTCGGACAAGATGAACAAGACGATCGTCGTCGAGCTGGAAGACCGTCACCGGCACAAGCTCTACGGCAAGATCATTCGCACCACCTCCAAGGTGAAGGCGCATGACGAGAACGAGATCGCCCACGTCGGCGACCACGTTCAGCTGATGGAGACCCGTCCGCTGTCGGCCACCAAGCGCTGGCGTCTGGTCGAGGTCCTGGAGAAGGCCAAGTAAGGTCCCTCCTCGATCCATCGAGATCGTTTGTACGAAGGCCCGTTTCCCCTTTGGGAAGCGGGCCTTCGTCGTTCGACGACCCGATGCCGTCACATGACAAAGGCCCGCTCCCGGTGTGGGGGCGGGCCTTTGCGGGGTGGGCCGGGTCAGCCGGTGAAGGCGTAGGGCTGGCGGATCTTGTGGGCGAATTCGACGATGTTGGTGACCGTGCTGCTGGGCACGCCGACTTCGCTGCCGATGCTGCGGGCCGACCAGGACTGGTCGGTGAGCTCGAGGATCTCTTCGATCTGGTCGAGGGTCAGGCGCAGGGGACTGCGGTGGGCGATACGGCGGGCCAGGGCGCGGACCTCGGTGTCTTCGTCGAAGTCGAAGTCGTCGGGGGCCGGGAGATCGTCGTCGTCTTCGTCGGGAACGTCCAGGTCGACCTGGTCCGGTGCTGTGGGATTGTCGAGAGCGGCAGCGGGGAGAGGGTCGGAGGTTTTCGTCGGGTGCGCGATGGCTGCCGTCGGCTCCGGCGCTGAGGCCGGTGCGGTCGTGTCTGTCCGCTCGGGGGTGGGCTCGGTGTGTGGTGCCGGCTCCGGCTGCAAGGCCAGTTGCTCTGCGGGTTCGGCGGTGAGGGTCAGTTGTTCCGGTTCCGCGGCGGGAGGCTGTGGATCGTTGTGCACCGCTACCGGATCGGTGATCGGTGGAGTGTCGCCATCAGGGTCACGGGCGACGGTGCCGGCGTGCATCGTCGCCTCGGGAACCGGGTCGGTACCGGTTGCTTCGCCCGCAGGGGAGTGCGCGGCGGTGGTGACCGGTATTCGACGCAAGGTCGAGGCGGCGCCGTTGATCCGGGTGGCGTGCTCGGTGCCGTTGCGGCGATGATCGGCTGCCGCCTTGTGGATGAGTTCGAGAGTGCCGGGGGCGCTCGGCTTGTCGGTGGAGGGGCGGCGCAGGCCGTGCGGGTAGGTACGTTCGGCCGCGGTGGTTGCGGCCTCGGCGACGGCAGGTTCAGCGCTCGGTGCCGGGGTATCGCGGACCACCGGCTCCGGGACAGACGACTGGGCAGGTGAATCGACAGCCTCGTCGGCGGAGACCGAATCCGCTGTCGTGGCGAGGCGTGCTGCCACGTCAGGACCGTTGGTTCCGGCAGCCGCGACGGGCTCGGGCTTCGCGGAGGTCTGAGTGTCCTGCGCCTCGGCGGCATTGACAGCGGTCGAGCCGACTACAGCCAGATGGTTGAGCGGCGATCGGAGTTCGGGCGCAACGCCGTTCATCACTCTGTGGCCGAGGGCCTGCCTGTCGTCACCGAGCGAGTCGGCCTGCTTCAGCGGCAGTGCGGTGATCCGTTCGGCGGTGGAATAGGCGGTATCGCCGGGCAATTCGACCGACGCGCTCTCGATCAACGTCGCGTACCGGGCCGAGACCCACGCGTGCAACCAGATCACCACACCCACCATCACCGGGGCGATGGCGAATTCGGCTGCGCGACCGAAGGATCCGGCGGCCACGTGGGGGCCCGCGTTCAAGGCGATGGTGGTGCCGAGCAGGGCGAGTTCGAACACGATCACCTTGCCGCGCTCCAGCTCACGTCCCCAGCGGGCCGCGGTGGTCGCGGTGACCATGATGACGATGATCGGGATCGAGATCATCGCCTCGATGCCGTAGCTGAGCCAGTACAGCGGGTCGCTCATGTCGCCGCTGGGCACGAGATTGCGTTGCACGTTGACCCCGGCCCACACCATGCCGAGAACGACGACCCCGATCAACGCGCGCGATGACCATTCCGACCGCCGGTACAACTGGGCCAGGCGCGCGTCGGCGCTCGACACCCGTCGTCGTGCGGCCAGCGCCTTGCGATGCCAGCGCGCGTCGGCTTCGTCGGTGCGGCGGATGAGGGCGCTGGTGCGGCGGTCGCGTTGTTCGGCGGCGAGCTCGTCGCCCACGGCGCGCCGCCGCTGTTTGCGCCGCTGCGTGCGAATCCATTCGGCCAGTTCCCGTTCGGCGCGGATCTCGTCGTCGGAGAGCGCGTCGTAGAGGGCCGTGTCGTGTTGGAGGGGGAGCTTGTCGCGGGCCGTGGCGACCTGCTGGGCGAGCGCCGTGATCTCGGTGTTCGGCGCGATCGCGGCATTCTCGCTCAACCGATCGTCGGACATGTCGCGCCTTCCGCCACTCGAACATATGGACTATCGAACATATGTGTGATTGCCAGAGAGCGTAAACGCCGACCGTGCCCCGGTCAACGACAACGAGTCGATTCCGCCGAATCCCCGGCGGCGACACGCCGGAATTCAGGAATCGGATTTGCCGTGGAGCAGCCGTTTCTCATACGACGCGCGGCGCGACGATCCGGCTATCGCCGCAACCTGATTCGGTACTGTCCGCCGCAAGACGAAGTCGCGCAACCACTGTGGCAGCGCGCCGGACAGACTGAGTAGCGGCCCGAGATGCGCGGGCAATGTCACCTCGAATCGCGGCCGTGCGACAACGTCGAGCACTGCCGTGGCGACATCGCTGGGCTGGAGCAATTGTGCTGCGCCCGTATCGGTTCCGGCCGCCAATTCCGTATCGACCACCCCGGGCATGACCGCGGTCAACCGCACGCCGGTCCCGCGCAATTCCTCCCGAACCGCGCTGAGATAGCCGAGCACTCCGTGTTTGGTCGCGGCATATGTCGCTTCACCGGCGGGGGAGACCTTGGACGCGATCGACGCGATGGTGACGATATGCCCGCGCCCGCGTGTCCGCATCGCCGGCGCCGCCAGCCGCACCCCACGGATCACTCCGTGCAGATTCACCGCGAGCATGCGCGCGGTCGCGTTGTCGGGCTCGGCGTCGAACGACCCGACCCACATCACCCCGGCATTGTTGACGAGCACGTCGATCGGGCCGAGGATCGCCTCGGTGACGGCGAGGAAGTCATGAAACGACCGCTCATCGGTCACATCGAGTTCGCACCCGTGCACGGTTCCCGGCAGCCCGGCCGCGGCTTCGCGCGCCGCGCTGCCCGACAGATCACCGAGACACACCCGAGCCCCCGCGACCGCGAACTGCCGCGCGATCTCCAGCCCGATCCCAGCGGCACCGCCGGTCACCGCGACGACCCTGCCGGTGTGCGTACGTTTCATGGCGGACATGCCCTCTCGGTGGATACCGCTACATCTGGCATGTCCTCATGCCAGAAATTGTCGCCAGTATTCCACGCCATCACAACGCGGCGATAGCCTCGGCGGCGACTTCTGGACACTCGATCATCAGGCGCCGGCGGCGTTCGACTTGTGCACAACCCCCGGAGTTCGACCGCCCGGCTCGGGTCGGCTTCAGCGCAGGGCGGTGTGCCAGACGACGGCGGCGGCGAGTGCGCCCGCGCCGTTGAGCGACCAGTGCAGGGCGATGGGTGCGAGGAGGCTACCGCTGCGGCGACGCAGCCAGGTGAACACCACGCCCGCGGCGGCGGTGGCCGCGACGGCGAGTGCTATCCCGGCCATTTGGCCGAGCACGCCGCCGCCGACGATGCTGGACAGTCCCTTGTTGCCCGAGGTGAGGCCGAACGAGGACGCGATGTGCCAGAGACCGAACATCAGCGATCCGGCGGCGAAGAGCCCGCGGACACCGAGGACCCGGTCGAGGGTGCCGTGCAGTACCCCGCGGAAGGCGAGTTCTTCGGGGATCACCGTCTGCAACGGGATCACGATCATCGACGCGATCAGTGCGCCGGAGATCGTGGCATAGCGATCGGCGAGGAAGAATGGCCTGGTGAGCGGCAAGAGAGCGCCGATCGCGACCGCGGTGAGCACGATCCCGACGGCACCGAGCGCGTACACCGTCCCGCGTTTCCAGTGCCTGGGTGACAGCCCGAGTTCCGCCCAGCCCAGCCCGCGCTGGCGCATCAGCGCCAAGAGCGCGAACGCCGCGACGGGAACGGTGACGATATTGGCCCACGCGGTCGTGAAGTGAGCGATCAGATTGGTGCCCGCCAGCACGACGACGACCACCGCGATATCGATGTAGGCATGGAGCTTCGGCCGGGAATCGGCGACGGCGGGTACGGGCACCCGACCGAGTGTACGGAAATATCACGAAACGAAAACGGTCCGGTGAATGCGCGAAAACCCGCTACCCCCGCGTTGAGCGGCCCGGAACGAGCCCACCAAGATCGACTGCCGGCGTGGTGCTGTGAGCTACTCGACAGCCGACCCGGACCATCCGGCCATATCGGTCCAGGCCTGCAACTCGCGCCGCGTCTCGAACCGTCGCGGGACCCCGCTGATCGGATCCGTGAATTCGAGCGAGGCCGCCAGCAATTGCAACGGCCGCGTGTAATCGTCGACCGATTTATCGGTGATCACGGGGTAGAAATCGTCGCCGAGAATCGGCACGCCGAGCCCGTTCATATGCAGGCGCAGCTGATGGGTTCGCCCGGTGTGCGGGCGAAGGCGGTAGCGCCCGAGCCCGTCGCGATGTTCGACCAGCTCGACCTCGGTCTCGGCGTTGGGCTCGCCGTCCACCTCGAAAGCGGCGAGCACCTGCTTCTCCTTGATGATCCGGCTGCGCACGGTCCGCGGCAGCTCGAGCGCGGGATCGTAGGGCGCGATGGCCTCGTATTCCTTGCGCACGGTCTTGCGGTGGAACATCGTCTGATAGGCGCCGCGCCGGGCCGGATTCACCACGAACAGCAGCAGGCCGGCGGTGACCCGGTCCAGTCGGTGCGCCGGGATCAGGTCGGGCAGTTCGAGCTCGTTGCGCAACCGCACCAGCGCCGTTTGGAGAATGTGCTGACCGCGCGGGATCGTCGCCAGAAAATGTGGCTTGTCGATCACGAGGATGTCGCCGTCGCGGTGCACGATCCCGATCTCGAACGGCACCTCGGTCTCGACGGGCAGATCGCGGTGGAACCACACCGCGCCGCCCGGCACGAACGGCGCGTCCGGTGTCAGCGGACCTTCCAGATCCACGATCTCGCCCGCCACCAGCATCGCGTCGATCCTGGCCGGATCCACCCGCGGCAACCGCTCGACGAGGTGATCGCGCACGGTCGTCCACTGCCCGTCCTCCGGGAGCCGGAGTCGGGCGGGATCGAGGCCGTGCCGTTTCGGCAGCGGCGGCTGCTGCCTACGTCGCATAGGAAGAAGTGTTGTCGAGCCGGTGGCGCCGGGTGCTGTCGGCCCCTCGGAACCTGCTCGACGTCGTGGATCACGCGGTGCGTGTAGCCAGCCCGGGGTAGTCGATGATCAGACCCGACTCGTCGTAATCCAGGGTGGCGTGGAAGTCGAATTCGGGCGCGCGGTAGTCGTAGCGCTGACCTACCCCGTCGGCGATCCGGCGATAGTGCTGCGGTAATCGGGCCGCGGTGAGGTCGGCGGCGCGGACATAGGCGGCGGTCGCGTCGGCACTGTCGCCGACCGCGAGCCCGAGGCGATGTACCGGCAAGGCGTTGGTGAACGCCGACGCCTCGAGATCGATATCGAGACACCCGTCGAGCTCGGGCGCGACCGTGCCGTCGACCTGCCAGCGCCCCAGCCCATCGGACTGCACGGTCACCGACCGCCTGCCCTCGGGATATCGCCCGACGATCTGCGCCGACCGGGTGTGCCAGCTCCCGTCGAGCCGCAGCCGATAGTCGATCACCCAGGTGATCCCGTCCTCGACCGCCGTCGCGCACCCTTCGACGAGAACTCCGCGCGCATCATCACGGAAATACGTGACCTCGAATCCGGTACGCGCCTCCCGGTGTAACCAGGCGGCAGAGGAGGGCAGCGGAGTGAACATGGGAAACGCATTCCCGCAATTCCGTCGCTCAATCGCTAACCCGCCCGCTGATCGAGCACCATCAGTTTCGCTTCGACAAGGACTTGACGCGCGCGCCGTCGCACCCGGCACAGGTCGACGCTGCATTCGAGATGTATCTGCATCGCCCGATGCGCCTGTTCGGGCGACAGCTTTCCGGGGTCGGAATGGCAATCGGCGATTGCTGAAATGATTGACGTGACAAACATTTTCGTTCTCCCACCGCTACACGAGATCAAGAGGTAGGGAGGAAATTACGCCCGAAAGAGTGGATTGCCGACGGGTTGACGGGCAGTTCACACAACCTTCCCCGATCGTCCACAAGCACTCAACTTAGGCTAACCTACCTTGGCGGAGTTGCCGCGGACAGGTCGAGAGGCGAGAACGATATGACGGTGCAGGTAGCGCCGCCGCCGGGGGCGGAGTCGGGGAACCGGCTGCCCAAGGCGGCAGCGAAAGCGCAGAAGCAGCGGGAAGCGCTGGCGCGCAAGGAGATTCTGGCACCGGTATCGGGGATGCTCACGGTGGCGAGCCTGATCGTCGCGCTCGCCTCGGTGTGCTCGGTGGTCCCGTTCCTGCTGATCGTGGCGGCCTGCCGCGAACTGCTGAACTCCCCGGTCGACACCGACCGGGTGTGGTGGCTGTTCGGCGCGGCCGTGATAGTGCTCGTCGTGCGGGCGTTGCTCCAGGTCGTGGCGCTCAGCTGGTCGCACGCGGTCGACGCCGGCTACCAGCTCACGCTGCGCAGGCTGCTCGCGGCCAAACTCACCCGGGTGCCGCTGGGCTGGTTCGGCGAGCGCAGCTCCGGTGAGGTCAAAGGCTATCTGCGCGACGATGTCGACGCCCTGCACTTCCTGGTCGCGCACGCCCGCCTCGATTTCATCGGCGCGCTGGTGGTCCCGCTGGTCACCCTCGGCTACCTGTTCACCGTCGACTGGCGACTCACGCTGGTACTGATGATTCCGCTGATCGCCTACATGATCCTGTTCAGCAAGATCATGGACCGCGACGGCCGCGATCGCCTCGCGGTGTACACCCGGTGGGAGCGTCGTCTGTCCGCCGCCACGGTCGAGTTCGTCGACGGTATCCAGGTGGTGCGGGCATTCGGTCAGGCGGGCAAGGCGCACAGGGAGTTCCAGGACGCCGTCGAAGGTCAGGTCCAGGCGGCGCATCGGATGAAGACGCCGATCATTCGCGTGCAGGCGGCCTCCGACATCGTGGTGATGCCCGTGTTCGTCATGCTCGTCGTGGTCCTCGGTGGCCTTGCCGGTGTGGGCCTCGGCTGGGTGGACCCGCTCGATCTGCTGCCGTTCCTGCTGGTGGGTCTGGGTATCGGTAGTTCGCTGCTCGGCCTCGGCTACGGTTCGCAGGCCCTGCGCGCCGGTGGCGCCGCGGCCCTGCGCCTGCACGAACTCCTGCAGACCCCGGAACTGGAGATCGCCGAAACGCCCGCGGGCGCGCAGACCGGCATCGTGCGTTTCGACGGTGTCGAGTTCGCCTACCGCACCGGCCATGACGTGCTGCGCGGCATCGACCTCGAACTGACCCCCGGCACCATCACCGCCCTGGTCGGTCCGAGCGGTTCCGGCAAATCGACCCTGGCGAAGCTGCTGCCGCGTTTCTACGACGTGGGTGCGGGGCGAATCACCATCGACGGCCGCGACATTCGCGAATTCACCAGCGAAGAGCTCTATCGCACGGTCGGATTCGTGTTCCAGGACGTGCGCCTGATCCGCGGCACGATTCGCGAGAACCTCCTGCTGGCCCGCCCCGACGCGGACACCGAGGCCATCGAACGCGCCACCAGGGCCGCCCAGATCCACGACCGGATCCTGGCGCTGCCCCGCGGCTACGACTCCGAGATCGGCGTCGACGCCACGCTGTCCGGCGGCGAGGCGCAGCGGCTGTCGATCGCGCGCGCACTGCTGGCCGACACCCCGGTCCTCGTCCTCGACGAGGCGACCGCCTTCGCCGATCCCGAATCCGAGGCCGCCGTCCAGGACGCACTGGCGGCCCTGGTCGCCGGGCGCACGGTGCTGGTCATCGCGCACCGCCTGCACACCATCACCGGAGTCGATCGAATCCTGGTGCTGGACAACGGAACTCTGGTCGAACAGGGCACGCATGCCGAACTGCGAGCTGCCGGTGGCCTGTACCAGCGGCTGTGGGAGATCAACGAAGCTGCCCTCGGCGCGCTCGCCCTGGTGGAGGAAACACGATGATTCGCAAGGTTTTCCGGCTCGTCCCCGACGAGTTCGCCCCCCTGATCTCGCGGCTGCTCGGCGTGATCGTGGTGCAGGCGCTGTGCCAGGCCATCGCGTATCTGCTGCTGGTTCCCGTGCTGGAAGCGCTGTTCGGTGACGATCTGAGCGGCGCGTGGCTGTGGGCGCTCGGCATGGCCGTCGCCGTGGCCGGTGTGGTCGTCTTCGGTTACCTGCAGGCCGTGATCGGTCTGCGGATCGGTCTGGGCATGCAGCGCGGTCTGCAGACCCGGCTCGGCGATCAGCTCAACGCGTTGCCGCTGGGCTGGTTCGAAGATCGTGACGCGGGCCCGCTCTCGCGGGTGATGGTCGAGCAGGTGCGCGAGATGCAGGGCCTGATCGCCTATCTGCTCACCAAGGTGCTCACCGGCATCATCGTGCCGCTGGTCGTCGCGATCGGGATGCTGTTCATCGACTGGCGCGTCGGCGTGGCGATGTTGCTCGCCGCACCGGTGCTCTACCTGGTGAACAATCTCGCCAATCGCGCCTACACCGGCGCCGACGCCCGGCTGCACGCCGCCGCGGCCGAGGCCGATTCGCGGGTGGTGGAGTTCGCGCAGGCCCAGCCGGTGCTGCGTGCGTTCGGTGCGGTCGGCGCGGGGAACAAGAAGCTGGATTCGGCGCTGGTGCGGCAACGTTCGGCGGTGCTGAAGATGATGGTCGCGACGGTGCCGGGGCTGACCGTGTTCGCGCTGTTCGTGCAGGCGGTGTTCCTGGTGCTGGCGTACATCGCGGTCGTCCAGGTGACCGATGGCGCGATCTCGGCCGCCGCGGCGATCGCGCTGATCGCGGTGAGCGCGCGTTTCATCGAACCGGTGAACCAGGCCGCCCAGCTGGGTACGGCCCTGCGCTCGGCCGCCGCGGCCGCCGACCGCATCACCGACCTGCTCGCCGAATCGCCGCTGCCCGCCGCGACCGAACCGGTCACCCCCGGTGCGCCCGCGGTGGTCTTCGACGAGGTGAGCTTCGGTTACCGCCACGGCGAACCGGTCCTGTCGGACCTGACCTTCACCGTCCCGGCGGGCACCACCACCGCCATCGTCGGACCCAGTGGTTCGGGCAAGACCACCCTGCTGCGCTTGGCCGCCCGCTTCTACGATGTCGACTCCGGCGCGGTCTCGGTGGGCGAACACGATGTGCGCAGGCAGCCTTCGGACACCCTGCTCGACCAGCTCTCGCTGGTCTTCCAGAACGTCTACCTGTTCAACCGCTCGGTCGCCGATAACATCCGCATCGGCAAGCCCGACGCCACCGACGACGAGCTGCACCGCGCGGCGGTGGCGGCCAGGGTCGACGAGATCGTCGATCGCCTCCCGGACGGATTCGACACCACCGTCGGCGAAGGCGGCACCTCGCTGTCGGGCGGTGAGCGTCAACGCGTTTCGATCGCTCGGGCCCTGCTCAAGGACGCCCCGATCGTCCTGCTCGACGAGGCGACCAGTGCGCTGGACCCGCACAGCGAGGCCGTCGTGGTCCGTGGCATCCACGAACTCACCAGGGACAAAACGGTTCTCGTCGTGGCGCACCGTCTCTCGACGATCGCCCATGCCGACCAGATCCTCTTCCTGGACAAGGGCCGGATCGCCGAACGCGGTACGCATGCGGAACTGCTCGCGCTGAACGGTCGCTACGCCGCGTTCTGGAACGAGCGCGAGCGGGCAACTGGCTGGCGCCTGGAGCCGGTCTCCGCGTAGACGCCAGGGCCTCGGCGGTGTCGCGACACCGCCGAGGTCGAGTTCACTGGTGGTAGGTGGAGAGGAAATCGCCGATCTTGCCGATGATCTGGTCGAGCTCATCGGCTTGCGGCAGGGTGACGATGCGGAAGTGGTCAGGGGAGGGCCAGTTGAAGCCGGTGCCCTGCACGACGTGAATCTTGGTGGCCAGCAACAGGTCGAGCACGAACTTCTCGTCGTTGTCGATCCGGTAGGTAGCGCGGTCGAGCTTGGGGAAGGCGTACAGCGCGCCCTTCGGCTTCACACAGGACACGCCCGGAATCGCGTTGAGGGCGGTCCACGCGCGATCACGCTGTTCGAGTAGTCGACCACCGGGCAGGGTGAGTTCGTGGATGCTCTGGTGCCCGCCCAGCGCCGCCTGCACAGCCTGCTGCGCGGGAACATTCGCGCACAGGCGCAATCCCGACAGCATCGTCAGGCCCTCGAGGTAGCTCTCGGCATGGCGGGTCGGTCCGGAGACGGTGAGCCAGCCGGAGCGGAAACCGGCGAGCCGGTAGGCCTTGGACAAGCCGTTGAACGTCAGGCACAGCAGGTCGGGCGCGAGCGAGGCGGTGACGGTGTGGGCGACGTCGTCGTAGAGGATCTTGTCGTAGATCTCGTCGGAGCAGACGATCAGATTGTGCTGGCGGGCGAGTTCGAGCATCTGCTCGAGCACCTCGGTCGGATACACCGCGCCCGTCGGATTGTTCGGGTTGATGATCACGATGGCGCGCGTGCGGTCGGTGATCTTGGCGGCGATGTCGGCGATGTCGGGATACCAGTCGGCGCTCTCGTCGCACAGGTAGTGCACCGCCTTGCCGCCGTTGAGGTGCACGGCGGCGGTCCACAGCGGGAAATCCGGTGCGGGGACGAGGACTTCGTCGCCGTTCTCGATGAGCGCGGTCATCGCCATCATGATGAGCTCGGACGCGCCGTTGCCGAGGAAGACGTTCTCGATATCGAGGTCGTCGACGCCGCGGCCCTCGTAGTACTGCACCACCGCGCGCCGGGCGGGCAGCAACCCCTTGGAGGTCGCGTAGCCCGCCGACGACGGCAGGTTGGCGATGATGTCGCGCAGCAGCTCCGATGGTGCGTCGAAGCCGAACTGCATCGGGTTACCGGTATTGAGCTTGATCACCCGGTGTCCCTCGACCTCGAGCCGAGCGGCGTGCTCGGCTATCGGGCCGCGGATCTCATAGGAAACATTCGCGAGCTTGCTCGACTGTTTGAACTGCATGTCGGCTCCCCACCGTGATACGGACGGAGCTCGCCACAGTACTCGCCGGGTTCACGCGCACGCACCGCGGCAGTTCAGAAGCCGCGCAGGCGGTCCGGGGCGACGCGGATCGGCACCGAGTAGGCCTCGAAGAATTCCGATTCGGTCATCTTGATGTCGACGAAGCCCCTGGTGTATTTCCTTGCGTAGTGGGCGATCTCGTCCTCGGTGGGCGCCTCGTTCATGCGTGCCGTGCCGGTGAAGACGGCGACCTCGCCACCGCTCTCGGTGGCGTTGAAGTTGAGCGCGACCCGCGGATTGCGCGCGAGGTGCCGCAGCTTCTTGGCCTCGGGCATGGTGAAGATGAGGAACTCGTCGTTCTCCCAGTGGAACCACACCGGGTTCGGCTGCGGGGTGGTGTCCGCGCCGATGGTGGTCAACCAGATCACGTGTTCCTTGGCCAGCCGCTTGCCGACCTCTTCGCCGAAGGGGGTAGCGGCATCGAGAATGGACACGGTGCTCTCCTCGCAGGCAGGGGACAACTTCCATCCCTTACCCTCGCGGAAATCCGGTCGGCCCGCCACCCGCCTCGCGGAACCGGTCCGACTACTTCCAGTAGGCCTGCGACTTGATCGAGGTCTTGGGCAGGGCGTGCTGGGTCTTGAGGGTCTTCACGATCGAGCGGGTGGTGTGACCGTCGCAGGTGACCCAGCCGTAAGTGCCGGGGACGCAGGTGATTTCCTGGGCGGCCTCGCGCAGCAGGCGGCCGTCGTCGACGCGCTGGAGCCAGGTGAGGGTGTGGTGGGGCTTGTTGTTCACCGGGATGGTCTTGTCGGATTCGTACTGCCATTCCAGCCAGACTCGCGCGGGGGTGTCGCCGATGGCGTCGAGCAGCGAGTTGATGGCGGGCAGGGAGGCGGTGTCGCCGAAGATGACGTACTCGCTCGGGGTCTGCTCCGGGAGCTGGAAGTCCGAGCCGAGCACGGTGGCGTCGAGCAGGTCGCCCGGCTTCGCGCGGCGGGCCCAGTCGGCCGCCGGACCGTTGTGCAGAGCGAAGTCGATGCTCATGGTGTCTTCGTCGGGGTTCTGGTCGACCAGGGTGTAGCCGCGGTGGTGCAGCTTGTCGCTGGTCGCGTCGGGGATCCACAGGCGGATCCACTGGGTGGGGTGCACCGGGTGGTCGGCGAGCAGGCCGCCGGCGGTGAAGCCGATGCGGATGAACTTGTCGGTGATCTCCTCGTTGGAGGTCACTGTCAGCCGGTAGTCGGCGCCGCCCCAGGCCTTGGTTATCAGACCGTTCAATCCCTTACCCATGGTCGTTAGGTTAGCCTAACGACACTTGTTTGTCTGCTTCGGTGGTTAAATAAGGTAAGCCTATGCAAATATGGGCTGGTGCGTGAGAGAGTGGAGAACGAACCGGTGGAAACCCTCCTGGTAGTCGGCGCTGGGCCGAAAGCCCTTGCGGTGGCGACTAAATCGCACGTTCTGCGCTCGCTCGGAATGCCCGCTCCACGCGTGGTCGTGGTCGAGGCGCATGCCGTCGGCGGCAACTGGCTGCCCACCGGCGGCTGGACCGACGGACAGCACCGTCTGGGCACCAGTCCCGAAAAGGACATCGGCTTCCCGTACCACTCCACGTGGGCGCGCGGGCGCAACCGCGATATCGATCACGCGATGGCCGCCTTCAGCTGGACCACGTTCCTGATCGAACACGGCACCTACGCCGAGTGGATCGACCGCGGCAGGCCGAGTCCGCAACACCACGTGTGGGCCAAGTACCTGCAGTGGGTCGCGAAGTCCATCGACCTCGAGCTGGTGCTCGGTCGTGTGGAGAGGATCGGTCACGGCGATGGTGAGCAGTGGCAGGTCGACGTGGTCGATGCCGACGGCGCGCAGAGCCGGCTCACCGCCGACGGCCTGATGATCACCGGCCCCGGCCGCAGCAGCCGCGCCCTCCTCGACCATCCCCGTGTGCTCAGCATCGCCGAATTCTGGGACCGGGCAGGCAAACGCACGCTGCCCGCCGCCTCGCGCGCCGCGGTGATCGGTGGCGGCGAGACCGGCGGCTCGGCGCTGGACGAGCTGGTGCGGCACGAGATGCTCACCATCTCGGTGATCTCCCCGCTGGCCACCCTCTACACCCGTGGCGAGAGCTTCTTCGAGAACTCGCTGTTCAGCGATCCCGTGAAATGGGCGGCGCTGAGCATCCAGGAACGCCGCGACGTGATCCGGCGCACCGACCGCGGGGTGTTCTCGGTGCGTGTGCAGGAAAGCCTGTTGGGCGACAACCGCGTTCATCACCTGCAGGGGCGGGTCACCAAGATCGCGCCGCAGGGCGAATCGCTGGCCTTGACGCTGAGCAACGAGCTGCGCGCCGACCAGGTCCACAACTTCGACCTGGTGGTGGATGCCACCGGTGGTCAGCCGCTGTGGTTCCTCGAGATGTTCGATCAGCGGACCGCGGATCTGCTCGAGCTCGCCGTCGGCGGTGCCCTGACGCAGTCGCGGATCGAGTCGTCGATCGGCTACGACCTGGCGGTCACCGGGCTCGGCGGCAAGCTCTACCTCCCCAATATGGCTGCGATGGCGCAGGGGCCGGGGTTCCCGAACCTCAGTTGCCTCGGCGAACTTTCGGACCGGGTGCTGCAAACGGTGCCCGCTCGGGCGCGCGCTACCGCCGGCGCTCGCTGAGTGCGCACGAAAGAGCCCCTCCCGATCGATAACTCGACGAGAGGGGCTCTTTCTTTGTGCTCAGCGTTCTTGCGCTCAGCGTGGTGCGACTACGTCTTCCGGCGTGCGCGGCACGTACTGCAACGCGATCCGCCGGTCGGGTCGGACGTCGATCTCGCCGATCGACTGGAACCCGGCCTTGGCCAGGCTGCGAGCGATCGCCACGTTGCGGTGGTCGGGATCGCCCAGGACGCGGCGGCACGCGGGATCGGCCGCGAAAACGGCGGTGGTCATGGTGGAGATCCAGGCCGACATGATGCCCTTGCCGATCACCGCGGTGTCGGCGGTGGCGATGTGGAAGCCGATGTCATGGGGATCGCTGTCGTAGAAGCGGCCGATCTCGTCCTTGGCGGCGCGGTAGAACTCCAGGTAGGCGATATCGCGCACCCCGAGTTCGGGCTCACCCAGGACGGCGAAGTCCAGGCTGAGAATGCACGGGCGGGAATAGGTTCCGGCCAGCTGGGCGCGGAAGTTCTCGCGGCGGCGATCGGCGTCCCAATCCTGTTCCCACGATTCGAGCAGGTGCGGGCGGGCCATCCATTCGGCGAGCAGCTCGGGGTCGGTGCCGTCGGGATCGGCCAGGCGCAGGCTGAACGGCGCCGCGAAGACGGGCAGCACCGGCGCGGGCGTGGCAGCCACCTCGGCGGGCAGATCGGTCTGCTCGCGGGGCAGCGGGGTGGGGGTCCCGACGGGGTTCATCTACTCGGTGCTCCGTTCAATCGTAACCTTGGTCACCTCGATTGGTAAGGCTAGCCTATACTAATGGCTGGGTGTTACTGTTGCCCGACCGATCGCCCGGTGATAGCCGGGCCGTTCCCGATTCGGGTCGGATTCGGATGCAACAGGATTCGCCCCGATCCCGGACGACAGCGCCGGGCGGGCCCGTGCGTGAGCGCGGCGTTTGGATAGTGCGAAACGGCCGCGCGGCTTTGCGCGGCCGGTGAGGGAGAGCGACATGGCAAGAGAACTCGGCTGGATCAGGCAATTTCAGGCCCCCAGGACCGATTCCCTACCGCCGCTGATCGTCTTCCCGCACGCGGGCGCGGGCGCCTCGGCTTATCGGGTGTTCGCCAAGCGTATGGCCGCCGACTTCGACACCGCGATCGTCCAGTACCCCGGCCGTCAGGACCGCGCGCGGGAAGCCGCCGCGCAGACCCTGCCCGAGCTGGCCGCCGGCGCCTTCGAGGCGTTCCGCGACTCCGCCCACAACACCGGCGCACCGCTCACCGTCTTCGGCCACAGCATGGGCTCCATCGTCGCGTTCGAATTCGTCCGGCTGGCCGAGGCCGCGGGGTTGTCCGTGCGTTTGCTGGTGGTCTCCGCGGCCGCCGCACCGCACCGAATCGCCGAGCTCCCCGCGCATCCCACCGAGGACGACGAATTGCTCGACCACATGGCCACGCTCAACGGCACCGGCGCCGACGTGATGGCCAGCCGTGAGGTGATGCGGATGGCGCTGCCGGTCCTGAAGGCCGATTACCGCGCCTTCGACGCCTACTCCTGTGGTCCCGACGTGGCTGTCGCGACGCCCGTGCTGGTGCTCGGTGGCGATGACGATCCGTTCGTCGGGCCGCGCGACCTCTACGGCTGGGACCAGAGCACCACCGCCGAGATCGAGGTCAACCTGTTCGAGGGCGGCCACTTCTACCTCGACGAGAACATCGACGGCATCGCCGAGGCGCTCGTCGGCAAGGCGCTCGCGCGATGAACTTCGATCCCATCGTGATCGTCGGGATGGGTGTCGAGGCCCCCGGCGGCGTCGAGACCCTGCCCGACTTCTGGTCCGCCCTCGCTTCCGGGCGTGAGCTGATCGGCCCGTTCCCGCGCGATCGTGACTGGCCGCTCGACGAGCTGTTCGCCCTCGGCAGGCTCGACGGCTGGGCGCCGGTTCGTGACGCGGGCGGGTTCCTCGACGGCGCGACCGACTTCGACGCACAGTTCTTCGGCATCACCCCGCGCGAAGCGGTGGCGATGGATCCGCAGCAGCGAGTGGCCATGCGGGTCGCGTGGCGTGCGCTCGAACACGCGGGCATCAATCCCGGTGCGCTGGACGGTGATTCGGCCGGTGTGTGGATGGGCGTCTCGACCGTCGAATACGGGCCACGGGTGGGCTCGGTGAACGAGTACAGCGGCTATCGCGCGACAGGGACCGCGCTCGGCGCGGTGGCCGGGCGCATCTCCCACGGCCTCGGCCTGATCGGTCCCTCGATCAGCGTGGATACCGCGTGCGCGTCGTCGCTGACCGCCGTGCACCAGGCGGCCTCGGCGATCCGCGCGGGCGAGTGCGAGTGGGCGCTGGCCGGCGGAGTGTGCGTGATGGGTTCGCCCGGCGCGTTCTACGAGTTCTCCAAGAACAACGCCCTCGCCACCGACGGCCACTGCCGTTCCTACGCCGCCGACCCCACCGGCACCCTCTGGGCAGAGGGTGCGGGAGTCGTCGTGCTGGAACGGGAATCGCGGGCGAAGGCGCTGGGTCACCGGATCTACGGGCAGCTGCTCGGCTCGCGGGTCAACCACAACGGTTCCGGCGCCCCGATCGCGGTGCCGAGCGCGGGCGCTCAGCAGCGGCTGATCGAGGACACGGTCGCCGCGGCCGGGATCAGCGCCGACGACATCGGCCTGATCGAAGGGCACGGCACCGGCACCGCCGTCGGCGACCCGCTCGAATTGACCGCGCTGGCAGCGACTTACGGCAACCCGGACCGCACCGACGGACCCCTGCTCGGCTCGGTGAAGTCCAACACCGGCCACGCCCAGGCGGCCTCGGGGATGCTCGGGCTGATCAAGGTGCTGCTGTGCGGTGCGCACGGCGCGATCGCGCCGAGCCTGTGGGCAGACGCGCCGACCACCGAGATCGACTGGGACGCGACCAGTTTGCGTCTGGCCGCCGAACTCACCGACTGGGCGCCGCGCGCGGACGGCCTGCGCTATGCCGCGGTGTCCTCGTTCGGTGTCGCGGGAACCAACGCGCACGCCATCGTCGGCCTGCCGGTGCTGGAGGAGACCAACCATGGCTGAGTACCGCTTGCCGGACGGCAGCGTTCCCGTCCTGCTGTCCTCCGACAGTGTCGACGGACTGCGCGCCGAGGCGGCCGCCCTGCGTGAATATGTTGCCGCGCATCCCGAGGCGAGCGCGCAACGATTGTCGGACATGCTGTTCCGCACCCGCGTGCCCCGTCGTCGCCGGGCGCTGATCCTGGCGTCGCCGACGGGGCCGACCGACGAGCTGGTGTCCGCACTCGACGCGATCGCGACCGGCTCCGAGCACGCACTCGTCGTGCACGGCGACGTGCCGGCGAGCGCGCGCCGGATCGGGTTCGTCTTCCCCGGCCAGGGCAGTCAGCGGCCCGGCATGGGCGCCACGTTCTACGAGCTGTCGGCCGACTACCGCGCGGTGGTCGACGAATGCGCCGCCATCCACGCCGAACGCTTCGGGCATTCCCAGCCGCTGCACTATCTGCTCGGCGACGAGGGGCAGTACGAGGACACGGTGTGGGAAGTGCAGCCCGCGTTGATGTTCCACATGACGGGCCTGGCCGCGGTGTGGCGGGCGGCGGGGGTGGATCCGCACGCGACCATCGGCCACAGCCAGGGCGAGCTCGCCGCGGGCGCGGTCTCCGGCGTGATGACGCTGCGTGACTCGGTGCTCGCGGTGACCCATCGCGCCCTGCTCGCGGACCGGCTGTCCCCGCGCGGCTATTCGATGGCGGTCTTCGGGATGGACCGCGAGAGCGTGGAAGCGCTGATGGCGCGGCACTCGGGGTGGGCCGAGCTCGCGGTCGTCAACTCGCCGCACATCATCGCCATCTCCGGTGAACGCGGCGCCGTCGTCGATCTGGTGGCCGCCGCTACCGCGCGTGGCCAGTTCGCGAGGGAGATCCGGGTCGCCTTCCCGGCACACACCTCCATTGTCGCCGAAGTGCGGGCTGATTTCGAAGGCTTCCTCGGTGACGAGATGAGCACGCCGAACTTCACCGCGTCCGAGATCGCTTGCTACGGCGCGACTCTCGGCGAGCCGATCACTCCTGACCTCAAGCAGGAGGAGTACTGGTTCTGGAATCTGCGCAATCGCGTTCGGTTCGACCGGGCCGTGGTCAGCGCGGGTAGCGATGGCGTCGACCTGATGATCGAGGTCGCCGAGCACCCCGTGCTGCAGCTGGCCATCCAGGAAAACCTCAGCCTGGTCCCGAACCGTCCCGGTGTGCCCGCCCGTGATTTCCGTGTCCTCGGCACGTCGCTGCGCACCGCGGAGGGGCTCTCGGAGTTCACCCGCAATCTCGCCCAGGTCGCCGTCCTCGACATCGACTACCGCTGGGACGCACTGCGAGTCGACGACACCGTCACCCTCCCGCTGCGAGACTTCCCGCACACCGTGACCAACGCCAAGCGACTGTGGGCTCCCCTCGGCGCCCACGAGACCCCCGCCGAACTCGTGGTCTCCACCCCGAAACCGCAACGGCTGGTGGAACAGTGGATTCCGGTACAGCGTCGCGCGCTGACCGCGCCGCGCAGTCTCCTCGTCGTCGACCACACGGGTGAATGCGCCGAGCTGGCCGCCGCCCTGGTCGCCGCCGCGGACCGCCACGGCGCCGACGCGCGCGTCATCGGAGCCGGCACGCCTTCGGGCCAGGACAGCCGGGACCGAGCTGTGGGGACCGCTGACTCCGTGGTCGTGTTGCTGCCCGCTTCCGGCGACGACGACAGCGCCGGTGCGATCGACGCGCTGGCGCGGTTTTACGCCGAACGCGCCTGGGCCCCGGCGTTGTCCGCGCTGCGTCCCGGTGGCGAGTGCTGGCTGCTGACCGTCGGCGGCGAGACCGTCCACGACGGTGATCCGATTCCCGGGCTGTTCCAGTCGGGCGTGAGCGCCGGATTCCGCAGTGTGGGTATCGAGAACCCGGGAATCCTCTTCCGGCACCTCGATCTCGCCGCGAACGAATCCGCTCCCGCCCAGGCCGCCAAGATCGTCGGTGCGGTGCACTCCAGCGGGGAAGCCGAGCTGGCGCTGCGCGCCGGCAAGCTGTTCGTCAAGCGCCTGGTCGTCGATACCACCGATGAAACCGGTTCGCTCGGAACAGATCTCGATCACGTGGTGATCGTCGGTGGTACCGGTCAGCTGGGTCTGCGGTTCGCCGATCAGCTGGCGCGTACCGGAGCGGGCCGTGTCACGCTGCTGAGCCGCAGCGGTGAAACCGAGGCGCTGGCACCGGAACTGGCTCGGCTGCGCGGTATCGGCGCGACCGAGATCGTGGTGCGGTCGTGCGATGTCAGCGAGGTCGACGCCGCGAAGGTGTTCGGTGCCGAGATCGCCGATCGCCCGGTCGACCTGGTGATTCACGCCGCCGTCAACTATGTGGACGCCGAACTCGACCAGATCACCGACGACGCCGTGCGCACCGCCGCCGCCGCGAAGCTGCGCGGCCTGGACAACCTGATCGACGCGGTCGCGCTGACCGTGGACTGCCGGGTCCTGCTGTGCTCGTCGATGGCGGCGACGCTGGGCGGACGTGGGCAGGTCCTGTACGCGGTGACCAACCGCATGCTCGACGTGGCGGCCCGCAGGCTGCGCGCCCGTGGCATCGCCGCCGCGAGCCTGCAATGGGGGCTGTGGAGCGTGGCCGGCCCGCTCGACGATGCCGGGTTCGCCCGGGTCGAGGAGGCAGGCGTGTTCCCGATGGTGCCCGCGGATGCGATCGAGGCCGGGCTCGCCGCGCCGGTGCGCGACGGCATGATCATCGCCGCCGACTGGGACTTCCTGCGCGAGGTGCTCGGCGCGTTCGGCCAGGCCAGCGTGCTCACCGGGCTCGAATCCGCCACGCCCGCACCGCAGGTGGCACCGGCGCCCGCAGAGACGGTGAGTGCGGTTCCGGCGGCCGTGGCCGCTGCGGCGCCCGCTGCGCCCACCGACAGTTTCCCGCTCGACCTGCGTATGCGCACCGAACTGCTCAAGGTGATCGGCGGTGACAGCGCCGAATCCATCGACGCCACCATGCCCTTGGTCGCGCTCGGTCTCGATTCGTTGCAGGCCTTGGACTTCCGCAAGCGCGTGAAAGCGGAACTGGATCGCGATCTGCCGGTCGCGGCGATTCTCGGCGGCGCATCGCTCGACGATGTCGTGCTGCTCATGGCACAGAACACCAACCAGGGCTGAGGGGCCGAAGAACATGTCTGACACCGAAGCCACCCTGTCCGTCGCCGAGCGCCGCAAACTGCTGCTCCAGCAGAAGCTGCGCGAACGCGGCATGGCCGTGGTGAACGCCGAACCCGTCGCCGTAGCGCGTATTCCGGTGGGGGAGCGGCGCCCGCTCACCCCCGGCCAGCGCCGCATGTGGTTCCTGCAGACCCGCGACGCCGACGACACCGCCCTCAACATCTGCGTCGCCTACCGCCTCACCGGCTCGCTCGACGCCGACCGTCTGCACGCGGCGTTCGACCAGGTGGTGGCTCGCCACGACATCCTCCGCACCACCTACGGCGCGGACGTCGACGGCACGCCGTACCAGGTGTTCGCCACCGACGTACAGGCCGAATGGTCGACCCACGACCTCACCGAGCTCGCGGAGTCGGGTCGTGACCTGCGGGTGGAGGTGCTTGCCCAGCGTGAGTTCGGCCGTCCGTTCGCGCTCGGCACCGAACTCCCGCTGCGCGCCACGCTGATCCGCACCGGGACCGACGAGCACGTCGTGCTCCTCACCATCCACCACATCGCCTGGGACGACGATTCCTGGGCGGTGTTCTTCGTCGAACTGAACGCCGCGTACCGGGCCGGGCAGCCCAGCGCCTCGCCCGACGAAACGAACGCGGCCGACGGTGGCGGCCGTGACACGGTGCAGTTCGCCGCGATCGCGTCGACCGAGGAACCCGCCGAGGCCGATGTGGCGTTCTGGCGCGAGGCCCTGCGTCCGCTGCCCGAACCCCTCGAACTGCCGGGCTCCGCCTCGGCCACCCCCGGCCGCAACGCCCAGCGCCGCACCCACCGTCTGCCGGCCGAGCTCGTCACCCGCACCGAACAGTTCGCCCGCGAACAGGCCGCGACCCCGTTCATGGTGCTGCTCGCCGGTTTCGACGCGCTGATCCACCGCTACACCGCCGCCGACGACTTCCTCGTCTCCATCCCGGTGACCGATCGCCCCGCGGGCACCGAACAGCTCATCGGCTATTTCGGCAATACTCTGCTGCTGCGCGCCACCATGGGCGCCCATGCCGACTTCGCCCAGCTCGTCGCCGCGGTCCGCGACACCTGCACCGGCGCCTTCGCGCACCGTGGCGTCGGCATCGATCGTGTCGTCCGCGAGGCGAACCCGGATCGGGTAGCAGGCCGCGACGGCTTGGATCAGCTGGTCCGCCTCGGTTTCTCGGTGCGCAAGAGCGCCGACGGTTTCGCCCTCGACGGCGTGAGCTCCACCCAGCTCGAACTCGGCGCGGCGAGCGCGCAGGTGCCGTTGGCGCTGGCCATCGTGCTCGAGGCCGACGGCACCGCGGTGGTGGAGGCCGAGTACCAGACCGATGTGCTGGCCGAGGCCCTCGTCGACCAGTTGCTCGCGCACTTCGGTCAGCTCCTCGACAGTGCGTTGCGCGAGCCGCGACGCAGGCTCGCCAACCTCGACATGCTCGGTGCCACCGACCGCGCGGCCCTGCTGGATCGCTCGCACGGCGCCCTCGTCGACGAACCGGCGACCACCTTGGTCGCGCTGCTGGAATCGGCCGCGGCGGCCGCGCCCGACGCGCTCGCACTGCTCTCCGACGACACCGAGCTCACCTACGCCGCGCTGCACGCGCGCGCGAATCGCCTGGCCCACTGGCTGATCGGGCAGGGCATCGGTACCGAGGACCTCGTCGGCCTTCGCTTCGGCACCTCGGTGGAGTTCATCGTCGCCGTGCTCGCCGTCCTGAAGGCCGGTGGCGCCTATCTCCCGATCGATCCGGCCTACCCGCAGGATCGCATCGAGTACCTGGTCGAGGACGCGAACCCTCGATTATTGCTCGGCGCAGTCGAATTGGCCGCTGCCGAGGAGATGGCGGCGGGGCTCCCCGCGACCGCGCCCACCGATGCCGAGCGCCTGCGTCCGCTGCTCCCGGCGAACCTGGCCTACGTCATCTACACCTCCGGCTCCACCGGCAAGCCCAAGGGTGTTCCGGTGCCGCACAACGCGATCGCCGAACACATCGTCTGCTTCACCGCCGACTGGAACATGACCGCCGCCGACCGCCTGATGCAGTCGTCGTCGGTGAGTTTCGACGCCTCGCTGGTCGACATCGCGATCACCCTCACGGTCGGTGCGCAGCTGATCGTGCCCAAGCCCAACGCTTTCCGCGATATCCGCTACGTCGCCGACCTCATCACCCGCCGCCAGGTGACGGTGCTGCACATGGTGCCGTCGATGCTGAGCACGTTCCTGCTGCTGCCCGAGATCAGCGAATGGCAGTCGCTGCGCCAGATCCCCGTCGGCGGCGAGGCGCTGCCCGGCGAGGTCGCGGACCGGTTCTTCAACACGCTGGAGGCCGAACTCCGCAATCACTACGGACCGACCGAGGCCGTCGTCTGCTCGACCCATATGCCGGTCGCGGGGCCGCAGGGCACCGGCGTGGTGCCGATCGGCATCCCCAACCGCAACGTCTACACCTACGTCCTCGACGAGGCATTGCAGCTGGTGCCCGACGGCGTCGTCGGTGAGCTCTACCTCGGTGGCGACCAGCTCGCCCGCGGCTACCTGGACCGTCCCGCGCTGAGCGCGCAGCGTTTCGTCGCCGACCCGTTCGCCGCGGCCGAGGGCGGCCCCGCGATGGGCGCCCGCATGTACCGCTCCGGTGACCTGGTGCGCCGCAACACCTTCGGCGAGCTCGAGTTCGTCGGCCGCGCCGACGAACAGGTGAAGGTGCGTGGTTTCCGCATCGAGCTCGGCGAGGTCGAGGCGGCGATCGCCGCGCATCCCGCCGTCGCCCACTGCGTGGTCGTGGTGACCGAAGACCCCGCCATCGGCGCGATGCTCGCCGCCTATGTGGTGCCCGCCGAGGGCACCGTCGACCTCGAACAGGTCCACGCGTTCGCGGCAGGCGGACTGCCGGAATACATGGTGCCCAGCGCGTTCGCGGTGATCCCCGAGATCCCGCTCACCGTCAACGGCAAGCTCGACAAGCGCGCTCTGCCCGCGGCGACCCCCGCCGTGGTGCGCACCCACCGCGCCCCGGCCACGGCCACCGAACGCAAGGTGTGCGCCCTGTTCGGCGCGCTGTTCAACCTCGACGAGGTCAGTGCGGAGGACTCCTTCTTCGAACTCGGCGGGCACTCCCTGCTCGCGGCCCGCCTGGTGGCCCAGGTCCGCGCGGAGTTCGGCATCGAACTCGACGTGCGCGTCGTGTTCGACAGCCCGACCCCCGCCGCCCTGGCCGCAAACCTGGTCGCTCGCTTCCTGGCGGAGTTCGATATCGACCTCGACGCCGTCGACAACGATGTCGAGGACGCCCCCGCCGAGAGCGCGCCCGCGGAAACCGCGACGGCGGATACCGCGACCGCCGGACCGGTGCGGTCCACTCGCCCCGCGATCGGTGGGCGCCCGCGCGGCGAGCGCGTTCCGCTGTCGTACTCGCAGCTGGCGATGTGGTTCCAGTACCGGATGGAGGGTGCGGGCTCGGTCGGCAACCTGCCGCTGGCCCTGCGCTTCGACGGCGCACTCGACATCGCGGCCCTGCGTGCCGCGCTCGATGACGTGGTCGCCCGGCACGAGTCGCTGCGCACCACCTTCCCCGAACACGACGGCGTGCCCTACCAGGTGGTGCACCCCGCCGCTCCGGTCCCGCTGCCGGTGCGCGAGATCGCCGCCGACCAGCTCACCGAGGCACTCGCCGAGATCGCCGACTACCACTTCACCCTCGACGGTGAGCCGCTGATCCGCGCCGAACTGCTCGTACTCGACGCGGGCGCCCACGTGCTCTCGCTGCTGGTGCACCACATCGTCGCCGACCACGCCTCCTTCGGCGTGCTGCTCGACGACCTCACCGCCGCCTACCGGGCTCGCAGCGAACAGGGCGGCGCCCCGGACTGGGCGCCGCTGCCGGTCCAGTTCGCCGACTACGCGCTGTGGCAGCGTGAACTGTTCGACCAGGCCGCGCCGAGCGCGTTCGCCACCGACCAGATCGAGTACTGGCGGGCCACGCTCGCGAACGTTCCCGAGGAGATCGCGGTCGCCCACGATCGGCAGCGTCCGCCGGTGCTCGGCAAGCGCGGCGAGGTGGTCACCTTCTCGCTGCCCGCCGCCGTGCGCTCCGGGCTCGAATCGCTCGCGGTCCGCAGCGGCGCCACCGAGTTCATGGTGTGCCAGGCCGCGGTCGCCACCCTGCTGCACACCCTCGGTGGTGGCACCGACATCACCCTCGGCACTCCCGTCGCGGCGCGCACCGATCCGGCGACGACGGCGCTGATCGGGTTGTTCGCCAACATGGTCGTGCTGCGCAACGACCTGTCGAACGCGCCGACGTTGCGCGACACCGTGGTGCGGGCCCGCAATGTGGTGCTCGACGCCAACGCCCACCAGGAGCTGCCGATCGAGCGCCTGGTCGAAGCGCTCAACCCGCGTCGGTCGCGCTCGCGGAACCCGTTGTTCCAGAGCATGATCCACTTCCGCGGCGCCGACTGGGCACCCACCACGCTCCCGTTCGCTACCTCGGGGGAGAGCACCGTCACCGTGCTGCCCGCCGATTTCGACGTCTCGTTCCTGGATCTGAACCTGAGCCTGAACGTGACCGCCGACGGCGGCATGGACGTCCGCGTCGTCGTCAACGCCGATCTGTACGACCCGGCCACGGCCGCGCTGATCGCCGACGCGCTCGCCGCCACGCTGCGCGCCTTCGCCGAAACGCCGGACCTGCCGGTCGCCGACCTGCGTGTGCTGCCCGCCGCGGATCTCGAGCGTCTGCTGGCCACCCCCGCCCCGGTGGCCGCGAGCGCCGTCGCCACCGGTGCGGCGACCGACTCCGACACCGAGCGCACCCTGATCGCGCTGATCGAGGAACTGCTCGAGATCGACGACGTCGTCGGCGAGGACAACTTCTTCGCCCTCGGCGGCGACAGCGTCATCTCCATCCAGTGGTCGGCCCGCGCCGATGCTCTCGGCCTGCCGCTGTCACCGCAGCTGGTGTTCGAATGCGCCACGATCACCGAACTGGCCGCTGCTGTCGACACCGCCGCCGGCGACGCGACGCAAGCCGATGAGCCCGAACAGGTTTCGCACGCGCCGATGAGCGCGTCGGGCCTGGAATCCGACGCCCTGTCCGCGCTGACGGCCGCCTGGTCCGCGCAGGGATGAGCACGAACGTCGGGATGAACGAGCAGTTAGGAAGGGACGCAGCATGAGTGCGCCGCAGATCGAAGACGTACTCGCGCTGAGTCCGCTGCAGGAGGGGCTGTTCTCGCTCTCCCGGCTCACGGGCACCGAGATCGACCTGTACACGATGCAGTTCGTGGTCGATATCGACGGCCCGCTCGACACCGGCCTGCTGCGGCGCAGCGCACAGGCCATGCTGGACCGTCATCCGAACCTGCGTGCCGCGTTCTGGGACACCGACGTGCCCAAGCCGGTGCAGATCATCCCCTCGCGCGCGGAGTTGCCGTGGGCCGAACGAGACGCGCTCACCACGGAATTCGAGGCCATCGCCGAATCCGAGCGACGCGTCCCGTTCGCGCTCAGCCGTGGTCCCGCCCTGCGTGTGCTGCTGCTCGACGTCACCGACGCGCCCGAGCCGCGCAAGCGGATGATCCTCACCGCGCACCACATTCTGATGGACGGCTGGGCGGTCGCGGTGTTCTTCACCGAACTGCTCGCCGTCTACCGAGCGGGCGGCATCCTCGACGGTCTGCCCGCGCCCCGTCCCTACCGTGACTACATCGGCTGGCTCGGCGCGCAGGACCACGACGCCGCCGCCCGCCGCTGGGCAGAGTACCTACAGCAGGTCAGCGCGCCGCTGGTGTTGGCCGACGGCACCGGCGATCGCGGCTCCGCCGTTCCGCAGACCACGCGACTGCGGCTGTCCGCCACCGAAACCGACCGGCTGCAACAGTGGGCGCGCACCAACGGGATGACGCTGAACACCGCCGTCCAGTTCGCCTGGACGCTGCTACTCGGCCGCATCACCGACCGTCGAGACGTGGTCTACGGCACCACCATCTCCGGCCGCCCCGAGAAGCTCGCGGGCGTCGAGGGCATGGTCGGGCTGTTCATCAACACCGTCCCGGTCGTGCACCGCCTCGACTCCGCCGAGCCGGTCGTCGCGCAATGCGCACGCCTGCAACGCGATTCGGCCACCATGCGCGACATCGGGTATCTCAGCCTGTCGACTCTGCAACGCGCGGCCGGTCACGGCGCCCTGTTCGACACCCTGTTCGTCTTCGAGAACGCCCCCATCGACGACGCCATCCAGACGGTCACCGCCCCCGACGGCGCCCGGTTCCGGCCGATCGAGATGGAAAGCCTCGCGCACTACCCGCTCACGGTCGTCTCCCACCTGAGCGACGGCGAACTGCTCGTCCTCGTCGAAGCGATTCCCGCGCTCCTCGGACACCTCGACCCCGCCGACCTCGGCGCCCGGATGCTGACCGTCCTGCGCACCCTGCCGACCCTCGACGCCGCCGCGACCACCGATGCGATCGACCTGCTCACCGAGGCCGAGCACGCCGAACTCCGCAGCGCCGCAACGGATACCACTGCGCCGCCGACCGCCACCCCGTGGGAACTGTTCGAGCGGCAGACCACCGCCACCCCGGACGCGATCGCCCTCACCACCGCCTCGGGTGAGGTATTCACCTACCGTGCGCTGCACGAGGAAGCCTGCCGGTTGGCCGGGGAGTTCGCCGCGCACGGTGTCGGCCCGGAAACTGTTGTCGCCCTGATGCTCCCGCGCAGCCCGCGCTCGATCATCACCATCCTGGCGACGTTCGCCGCGGGCGCGGCGTACGTCCCGGTCGACATCACGCTCCCGGCTGCCCGGATCGCCTCGATTCTGCGCCAGTCGAACCCGGTCCTCGCCGTCGTCCTCGACCGAGATCGGACGCTGCTCGACGGCGTCACCGAGCCGGCGGCCGACACCACGGCCGACCGATCGGTGCCGGTATTGGCGCTCGACGAGCCTGCCGTCATCGCGCGGGTCGCGGCCCGGCCCGCACAGGCCCCCGCGGTGAATCGCGAACTCGACCACAGCGCCTACATCATCTTCACCTCCGGCTCCACCGGCGAACCCAAGGGCGTCGTCGGCACGAACGCCGCCCTGGCGGGCTACTTCGCCGACCACCTCGAGCGCTTCTACCGCCCGGCGATGACCAAGCTCGGCCGCCCCCTGCGGATCGCGCACGCCTGGTCGCTCGGCTTCGATGCCTCCTGGCAGCCGATGGTCGGGTTCTTCGCCGGGCAGGCGCTGCACCTGTTCGACGCCGAGGAGATGCGTGACGCGCACCGAATCGTCTCCGGCATGGCCGAATTCGACATCGACATGATCGACACGACCCCGTCGATGCTCGCCCAGCTGGCGGCGGCGGGCCTGCTCGATCGCGAACTGCCGGTGCTGGCTCTCGGCGGCGAGGCGATCGACACCGCCCTGTGGGCGCGGTTGCGCGCGCTCCCCGCAACGGCTGTGTACAACTGCTACGGGCCCACCGAGACGACGGTCGAAGCGGTGGTCGCGCCCGTCGCCACCTCGGAAATCCCCACGATCGGCACCGCCAACGGTGGCATGGTCGGCTACGTGCTCGACTCCCGGCTGCGACCGGTCCCGCAGGGCATCGTCGGCGAGCTCTACCTGTCGGGCGTGCAGCTGGCCCGCGGCTACCTCGGCAAGCCCGCCATCACCGCAGACCGTTTCGTCGCCGACCCGACGCGCCCCGGTGCGCGCATGTACCGCACCGGCGACCTCGTGCGCCGGCTCCCGGGTGGCCGCTTCGGTTACCTCGGCCGCGCCGACGCCCAGGTGAAGGTGCGCGGCTATCGGATCGAGGTCGGTGAGATCGAGACCGCGCTGCGGCGTTCGGCCGATATCGACACCGCCGCGGTGACCGTGGTGCGCCGTGCCGGTGGCGCCTCGCTGGTCGGCTTCGTCGTCGGCAAGGCCGGACGGGCCGTGATCGTGAGCCGGGTGCGTGCCGATCTCGCGCAACGCCTGCCCGCGTACATGATTCCCGCGCGGATCGTCGTGATGGACCAGCTGCCGGTGAACGTCAACGGCAAGCTCGACGGCCCGGCGCTGAACGAGCTCGCCGAGCAGTCGCTGTCGGCCGCCGACAGCGACGCGGCCGCCGAGACGCCCACCGAGATCGCGCTCAGCGAGCTGTTCGCCGAACTCTTCGACGGCCGTGCGCCCGGCATCGACGCCGACTTCTACGAACTCGGCGTCGACAGCATCGTCGCGATCTCGCTGGTCAACAAGGCCCGCCGCCGCGGCCTCGCCCTCAATCCGCGCATGGTGCTGGCCTGCCCGACCATCCGCGAACTCGCCGCCGCCGTCGATGACGCACCGGCCGCCGCCGCGCAGTCCGGCGCCGACGCCTACGGTGTGGTCCCGCCGCTGCCGGTGGTCTCCTGGATGTATGAATACGGCAACTACCGCCGCTTCACCCAGGCCGCGCTCCTGCGTCTGCCTGCCGGAATCGACCGTGCGGCACTGGAATCCACTCTCCAGGCGCTGCTCGACGCGCACGACACCCTGCGCGCGGTGCTCACCGATACACCGGACGGCCCGCGCATGGTCACGCGCGCGCCCGGCGTGGTGAACGCCGGCGACCTCGTCATCGAAGCACCGCGAGGGCTCAGCGGCACCGAACTCGCCACGGCCATCACGAAATACGCGCGGATCGCCAACGACGCGATCGACCCACGGGCCGGGGAAATGGTTCGCGCAGTGTGGTTCCCGGGTGATGCTGCCGAAGTCGCAGGCGCGGCTGATCCGGCCGGCGTGCCGGGCTCCGGCGCCGATGACGACATCCTGCTGCTCGCGGTGCACCACCTCGCGGTCGATGTCGTGTCGTGGCACATCATGCTCGATGCCCTCGCCGCCGCCTGGCAGCAGATCCAAGCGGGCGTGACGCCGAAGATGCTGCCCGAGTTCACCTCCTACCGGCAGTGGTCCGAGGCCATGTGGCAGCGCGCTTCCGCACCGAAAGTCCTTGCCCAGCGCGACTACTGGGCCACGCAGGTCAGGGAGCCCGACGCTGCCCTCGGCTCCCGGCATCCCGCACCGGCCACCGACACCTGGTCCAGCCTGCGCGTCAGCACGGTCGCGACGCCGGTCGCGGTCACCGACCGTCTCCTCGACCGTGTCGGCAAGGACGAGGGTGTCCGCGAGTTCCTGCTCACCGCCCTCACCATGACCATGGCCTCGCTGCACGCCGACAACGGAAACGACCCGGCCGCAGGCGCCTTGATCGCCATGGAGGGTCACGGCCGCGCCGATACCACCCTCGGCACCGACACGGCCAACACCCTCGGCTGGTTCACCAACGTCTTCCCCGTCCGCCTCGGCGTCGGTGACAACGCGGTGGATATCGCACGCGCGCAAGCGGACCCGGCTGCCGCCCGTAGTCTGCTCGGCTCCGTCTCGACACACCTGCGCGAAATCCCCAACCAGGGATTGGATTACGGTCTGCTGCGCTACGTCAACCGCGCGGCGGAACTCCGGTCCGCCGCCGAACCCCAGGTCGAATTCAACTACCTCGGCCGAATCGACCTCAGCGGCAACGAATCCGACCCCTGGTCGCTGCTCGTCGGCGAACACGACACAGCGCTTCCGCTGGACCCGGAACCAGACCTACCCCTGCGCTACGCGGTCGACGTCATCGCGGGCATCGGCACCACCCCCGAAGGTCCGGCCCTGACAACCAACTTCCGCTGGAGCGCGTCCCTGTTCACCGAAGACCAGGCCGCGCGCTTCGCTGAACTCTGGGAGCAGGCCATCATCACGCTCGCCGACGTGGTGAACGGGTAGGACACCGAGGCTGGGCGATGCCGGTGCTGCGTGGCCGCATCGTCGTTTCCGGCACGCGGAGTCAGCCGGGCTACCTCTCGCGCACGCGGTGCGCGTCAGTCGGTGCGCGGCTTGGCGAACTCTTCGATCAGCACGGGATACTGTTCACCGCCGTGACCTGCGGCGATAGAGCGGTCTGCCATGGTCTTGAACAGCTTCGGGAGCTCGGCGTTGACGCCGAGCGCCTCGCACTCCTCGATCAGGTGCGCCATCGTTCGCGCGTCGGTCTCCAGGGCCGCCACCGTGGCGGGATAGGAACCGCTGTCGATCTGCTCGGCGTAGCCGGGCAGCCAGGTGGCCACCCCGGCCGCCATCATCTGCGCGAACGGGGCGAACGTCGCGGCGTCGACACCGGCGGTTCGGAGCAGGGCGGTGCCCTGGAGCCACGCGTTGAGGACGCTCCACATCATGGTCAGACCCGCCACGTCGTACAGGGCGGCCAGGCCGTGGTCGGCGCCCAGATAGGTGACGGTGCCGAGTGCCTCGAGGGTTTTCCGGTGTGCGTCGAAGTCGGCCTGTGGACCGCTGTGCAGAACTACCGCGTCGGGAGTTCCGATCGCCTGCGGGATGGCCATGATCGCGCCGTCGAGGTAGCGGGCGCCGCGCTGTTCGAACCAGCGGGCCGTTTCGCGGGCCTGGGCGGAGTCGCCCGAGGTGAGGTTGAGCAGGGTCGTGCCGTCGACATCGCTCGCGGCGAACAGATCGCGCACGGCCGGGTAGTCGGTGACGCAGACGATCGTGATCGTGCTCGCCCGCAGGGCGGCACCGATGGTCGGCGCGAGTCGCGCACCCTCGGCCACCAGCCGGTCGGCCTTGGCGGGCGTCCGATTCCAGACGGTGGTGGGATGCCCGGCCGCGAGGAGCGCGCCGGCGAGCGATCGACCCATGAGGCCGAGTCCGATGACAGTCACAGGTGTTTCGGTTGCGTTGTGCATGGCAGCATCATCAACGTTGATACCGGTATGAAGGTCAAGTGAGGTTGCGATGCGAATCGGCGAACTGAGTACCCGCACGGGCGTCAATGCCCACCAACTGCGCTACTACGAAGCCCAGGGCCTGATGGTCGCCGAACGCAGTCCGAACGGCTACCGCGAATACGACGACACCGCCCCGCTACGCGTGAAACAGATCCGCCACCTGCTCGGCGCCGGCCTGTCCTCCGAAGACATCGCCTACCTCCTACCCTGCGCGGAAGGCGAAACCCCCACTCTCCCCGCCTGCCCAGACCTGCTGTCCGCCATGCGAACCCGCCTCCACCGCCTCGACGACCAAATCGACCGCCTCACACAATCCCGCGAAGCCCTGGCCGTCTACATCGCCGCCGCCGAACGCACCACCGGCGACACCTACCCACCCTTCGACGGATCCGACCCGATCCCCGCCTGAGCGATGGCCGTCGGCCGGAGCCGGTCGGTAGACCCGAACGCCGGGTGGCTCAGGCTGTCCCCACTCGCCGCCGCAACAGGCAGAATTCGTTACCCTCGGGGTCGGCCAGCACATGCCAGGTTTCGGCGCCGGTCTGTCCGATGTCGACCTTGCGGGCGCCCGCGGCGAGCAGACGTTGAAGTTCTTCGTCCTGATCGCGGTCGGTCGCGTTCACATCGAGGTGCATCGGCAATTTCCCCCGCCTGGGGTCGGTGCTCAGGCTGAACAGCAGAGTGGGCTGCGGTCCGCCGAATTCGGTTCCCGGCGCGCCGATCTGGACGTCACCCTCGTCCCGGTCGAGCACGACATAGCCGAGCACTTCGCACCAGAAGCCCGCCAGCAGTTCCGGGTCGGCGCAATCGATGACGAGTTCGGTGATCTTGCAAGCCATGAACGCGACCCTACGCCCGCACCCGACCCCTCACGCCTGGTGAACACCAGCCTTGGGCCAGACCCCATCGGCCCGATGCCCCCGTATCGCCATCCCAGCCACCCGCACCCGCGGAAATCGACGCCTGGAGTTCGGCATCGATCCGGTTCATCTCAGTTACCATGCATCCGATTTCTCAGCTCGATTGCCCGGGGGAGCTCCTCGGCGAGAATGTTGATCCAAGCGGTGAAACGGGCAGTGCTTTTTCGGAGAGGTCTGTCGCCGGTATAGATCCAGAAATATGGGTCAGGATCTTCCAGGTCCTCCTGGCGAAAAAAGTTGAACATGTAGCCCTGGTGGGTTTGGAAAATGAACGACTCGGCAAACGGTGTGAAATCTTCGTGGTAGTCGTCCTCGACAATTTCGCGGGCAATTTCCTTTCCTTCGAGCAGCCAGTCGAAGTCCCACTCGCCACCACGGTTGAGCCAGTACGGATCGCGGCCGCCGAATAACAAGAATTCCCTATAGGATTCGGGTATGTGCGATACGTGTTGAGCCTCCATCAGGGAATCAACCTCTTGCGGGGTGCATCCTTTGATGGCTTCGGGGGCGACGAGACCGGATTCCGTCAGCGGTCGGGCAATATCTTGTATGTACGTCATAGTGTATTCCTTCGCGCGAGTTACAGTGTCGGTCTATCGCGACGCAGCGGGGGGTACGGGAGGACATAGTACACTTCTACTTCGATGTTCGGATACATCCTCTGAAATGCGCGAATTGTCGGATTGCATGATTGGCAGGGCTCTTGTTCGGAGAAAAGTCGGACGCGGCCCGATACCTGATTTTGATTGTTCTCATCCAGCGGGTACTGCTCGCTGAGCTGTGAATGGAGATGCTCGAGCAGGTTGTTTTCCGCATCATTCCTTCGAATCTCGTCCTCGCTGATATCGGGAACGATCGAATTGTTCTGCGAGGGGGGAGCTATCGGTGGAAGTTGCGTGCCGGCCGCTGCGTTCCTGGACACGTCGGCAGTGCCGCTGAATCCGGCGAATGTTCCGGTCTGCTCTCCGACCGTGAAATCCAGCGCACCGCCCATCGTCTTCCATCCGACGTTCGCGGCGCGCCTGGCCAGCCTTTGGAGCTCGACCAGATCGGACACCTCGGCTGCCGCGGCATCCACCATGCTGAACCTGGGCTCGCGTTCGAGGTCATCGTCTGAACGACCCGTGTCGGGGTCTCCCGCATCCGGTCGAAGAACACCGGTAGGGGTATCGTCGAGCCCTCGCTGATCCGATGCGGTCGGACTGACTAGTCCTCGATCGTCCCGTCCGTCGGCCAACTCTGTTGCCTGCGGTTGAGCCACTGGGCTTTCGAGATCACCAGTGAGTCCATGGGTCCGCGTCGATCCCTTTTCAGGGTTTGTTTGTTGAACGTCAGCTGGTACGTCTCGGTTTGTTCCGGCGGATTGATCAACGACGTCACGGTCACTTGGTAGGTGATCGTTTCGCTGTTCTCCGTCAGTCGATGGAACGCCGCCCGTCGGCGTTTGGGATAGATCTGACGCCCGTTCACCGGCTGACCGGTCTCGATCGCCTGGTCGTACGTCTCGCCGATCGTCCACGGGTGCAGGCTGGGGTGCACTGTCACTACCCCGGTCTGTTTGTCCAGGACGTAGCTCGTCTGGCCGAGTCCCTGGCCCGCTGCTTTCTGTTCCGGGCTCAGCTCCGGTCGGCACACCCACCCGTGGTTGAACTCGATCACCGAGAAGGTCTGGGTTGGAAACGCTTCCGCTAGGAATTCCCGCACTTGTTCCTTGGTGACCAGCGGTGGAACCGGCATTGGCTACTCCTTGGGTATCGACGGGCATCGACCAGAGTTCGACCGACCCGCTGGTCAGGTTGTGCGGTGGCGTGTCCGAGTATTCGGATGTCTGCGGATCCCACCACACCGGACCCGCAGCGCCGTGCGGATAGACGATGACGGTCGCGTGGGAACCGTCGATCGTGGGCGAACCGTCCGACTCGTACAGCAGTTCACCAGTCTTTTCGTCTCGCGCGTGCCAGGTGTTGACGACCAGCGCTGACGCTCCTGGACCCATGCTGCGAATCTGGTCGTGCAGCGCCTGGAACTGAGCCGAGACCGCAAGGTTGCTGTCACCGAGCTGCCACGAACCGCCCAACCAGGCGGTTGCTCGATCGATCCCGCTTTGCTCGCCTGACCGGGTGTCGAGGTTCCCGTTGGCGTCGAGGTCGGGCCAGCGCGGTGAACCGACTTCGGGCCTGCCGTTGAACGATGACAATGCGGCCAGAGATCCGTCGAGGCAGTTGTTGCTCCTGCCCTGAACGCTCGGCCCGCCATCGTTGATCAGGCGCCCGTAGTCGTTGGTCCGCGGGTCGGCGCCGACCAAGAACCGGTTGCCATCTCGCAGAGCATCTTCCACGTCGTGCTGGTACTCGGCGTGTTCGAGGCTGTCGAGCCGCTCGGGTCCCTCGACACGGGTATCCGGGAGACCGTCGAGAGCTGCCGGTGTATTGGCGCGAGCGATGCTGTTGCTCAATTCGCGGATGTCGTCCACATCCAGGTCGGTGCCGCCGGGAGGCAGTCCGAGCTGTTCTCGCAGCAGCTCGGTGAGGGTGTCGAGGTCGGCGTCGACAGGCGTGCTGTGGGGGTTGGACGGATCGAGATCGATGGTCATGTCAGCCGCTGCAGGGTCGCTGACCGGGACCAGGTCGACCATCATCCAGTCGCCGGACAGGAGTTGCTCGCCTCGGTTGAAGTGCAGGTCGACGGCGAGTTGGGCCTGCTCCAGGAGCGCTTGGACGACCGCCGGATCGAGGTTGCCGGTTACACGGACGCCGACTCGGAGCACCGACACCGGCGCCGCGAAAGCGGTGGTGAATCTGCCCCAGGTGAAGCTGCGTCCACCCTGTGGGTTGGCGACCTGGCGCACTCCTCCGTCAGGATGCTGGGAACGCAGGTTCTCGCGCGCTGCGCGTGACTGATTGGCGTTGTCTACTTGCTGTGGTGTCGGGGTTGATTGCGCCGGCGTAGACGACTGGTGAGCAGCGGGCGTTGTGCTGTTGACAGGTGCTGGTGAGGTACCCGGAGTCGTGGGTGGTGTGGTGGTCGACGGAGGCAGCGAAGTCGGGGTCTGGCCGGCGGGCTGGGGTCCCGGAGTCTGATTGACCGATGACTGTGACGTCGGCGCCGTGGTGCCGTCTGTCGCTTGGGGTGCGGTTCCTCGAGTAGTTGGCGCTCCATCGCTGGGTGAGGCCGGGGGTTCGGTCGCCGCAGGGGTGGAATCGCTCGGTGGATCGCCTACTGCTCGATCGTTCCCTCCGCGGGCCACGTCCCCGTGTTCCGGCTCTGCTCGTACGCCCATGACGTCGCTACTGCCGAGACTCGGTCCGTGGGCCGATGGCGTATCGGATTCTTGGTGATCTCGACTTCCTGAGTCATCCCTGGATCGTCCGGGCTCTCCAAGAAGGTCAGGTGTACTCGGTACACGATCGTGTTCTGGTCCTCGAACCGACGAGTCAGGTGAATTCGGCGCTGTTTCGGATGGATCTGGTAGCCCTGGGGTGGCAGGCCCGCTTCCGTCGTCGCGTCGAATTCCTCCGCGATCACCGGCATCGCCATGCTCGAGTGCGCCGTGATCACCCCCGTATGTTTGTTGATCACGTAGTTCCCCAAGCCCGTTCCCCTCTGGGCGTCCTCCTCCGGCGACAGCATCGGCTGGCATACCCAGCCGTGCTTGCTCTCCAGGATGCTGTACTCCTGGCTCGGACCGAACACTTGGGCCAGCAAATGTCTGGCCTGTTCCCGGGTGGGTACTGGTTCCGCCATGGGGCGATCCTCCGTTTGCGTCGATGGGTATGCACTCCAACGCCGCTGAGTCGTTGGTCAGGTATGCCGGTGGAGCATCGAACGTTTGCCCGGACTGCGGATCCCACCACACCGGTCCTGTCGCTCCCGGCGGGAAGACGATCACTGTCGCATGACCGCCGCGGAACACCGGTGAGCCGTCGTTGTTGTAGAGCTTGTTGCCGTTCTGATCGCGCGCATGCCACCTGGTCCCGACCATGGCCGCGGAACCAGGACCGAGTCCGGCGATGTAGTTGTGCAACGCCTGGTACTGGTCCGGAATCGGCATTCCAGAATATGACGCCCAGTTCGCGCCCAGGCAGGCTGCGGCACGACTGCGACCGTTCCATTCTCCTGACACGTTGTCCAGCTGCCCATTCGGCAATTGGTCGGGCCACCGGGGCGCGGACACGCGAGGGAGGCCGAAGAACGACGACAAGGCGGAGAGCGAGCAGTCGAGGCAGTTGTTGCCGCGGCCCGGGACAGTACGCCCGCCATCGTTGGTCAACTGTCCGTACGGATGGGTGCGTGGGTCCGCGCCTTGGATGAAGCCGTTGCCCGCGCGAAGCGAGTCTTCGATCCGAGTCTGGTGCAGGGGATCCTCGACGTCGGCGAGTTCGCGATGATCGATCACCCGGGAATCGGCGGGATCAGCGATTCGCGACGGTGTATTCGCGCGGGCGATGTCGTTGCTGATTTCGCGAAGATCGTTCGGGCTGAGGGGCTGTCCGGTCGGCGCTGGGAACAGCCCCATGTGGTCACGGAGCGTGTTGGCGATGCCGGCAGGCCGACTGGGATCCAGGGCCGTATCGGCGGCCGCGGCGTCGGTCGTGAACTCCACATCGACCAGGAATCGGTCACCGCTGAGCAAGGGACTGCCGTTGTTGAAGGTCGCGTCAACGGTCGCCTGGATTGCCTCCATCGCCAGGCTCAGGTCGTTGGGTGACATCAAGTGGGCGTTGGGGATGTGGGCGCGGATTGTGGCGACGGCTACCCACCGGTTGCCGCCCAGGTGGAAGCGGCGGATTCGGTAGGCCGGTGGATGCTGGACGAACGGGCTCCGATTCGCGTCGACCGCGGTGGTACGTCCATCCTGAGATGGCACGCCGCGCAGCGACTCACGGAGTTCGCGAGCCTGACTCGTAGGTGGCCGGCTCGTGTTGTTCGGTGTGCTCGGGTTGCTCGTCGGTGTCGAGTTGTGCCCGAACGGGTGGTGGGTGTTCGGTGCGGTCGGCGGGGTGGGGTTGGTGCCGAGTTGCTGCTGGGTCGGCGAAGACGGCTGGTGTGGGAGCGGCGCGCTGGCGGCGTTCGGGGTGTTCGACGGCGTTGTAGTCGGTGGGGGCGTGGGTCGCGGGGTTCCGGTGGTTGCCGGGGGTGTTGTGGTCGATTGGGGCGATGACGGTGCTGACGGTGGGATTTGGCTGATCGGGGGCGTCGACGTGGACGTCGGTGTGGCAGTGGGTGGCGGGGTCGATGTGGTGGGTGTTGTTGTGGGGTTTGTGGTTTGGGGAGCTGTCGCGGTGGTGGCGGTCGCTGTCGATGTGTCTGTGGCGGACGGACGGGTGGTGTCGGCTGGGGTGTGGGCGGGGTTGTTCGGAGGGGTTGTCGGTTGAGAGGTTGTGGAGAGTGGCGAACCGGTAGTTGCGGCGGGGGTCGAAGTCGGTGATTGCTGTGGGGCCGACTCCTGTGTGGTGGGTGTCGATGTGGTCGGTTGTTGGGTGGTCGAATCCGGCGTGTTGGTGGGGGCTGGTGTCGTGGGTTGGGGATTCGCCGGTGATGTGGGGGTGGTGTCGGCTCGCGCGTTGTCGCTCGGAGTCGGGTTCTGTTGTCCAGTAGCGGTATTCGGGGCCGTATCGGTGGGGACGTTCGGCTGGGTCGAGGAATCCTGGTTCGGGAGGTCCAGCGAGGAGCCGGTGGGGTTGGGCGCTGGGGTGTCGCCTGTGGGCGATGTGTTCGTGGGGTTGTTCGAGGGCGAGGTGTCGCCGGTAGACGGTGTTTCGTTGGGGGCGTTGCTGTTCGGGGCCGATGGCGAATCGCCGGTCGGGGGTGTCGCGGTGGGGGTGTTGCTGCTCGGGTTCGATGGTGTGGTGTCGCCGGTCGGTGGGGTCGGGTTGGACCCGTTGCCGTTCGGGCTGGACGGTGTCGTGTCGCCGGGGGAGGGGGATCCGTTGGACGAGGGTGCGGTTTGCCCGGCGTCGGTGGATCCGTTGTTGTTCGGGTTCGACGGTGTGGAGTCGCCAGTAGGCGAAGTCTCGTTCGCGCCATTGCCGTTGGGGCTCGAAGGCGTGGATTCTCCCGAGGTGTTGGGCGAACCGTTTTGTGGGGTTGCGCCGTCCCCGGTGGGAGCGGTGGATGCTGGGTTCGTCGACCCGCCGGTGTCGCCGTTGTTCGGAGTCGCCGGCGCGTTCGGGCCGGTGTTGTCGGATGCGTTCGGGCTCTGATCACCGGAGGGGGTATCGGTCCCTGCGGGCGTGGTGGAACCGGGAACGTCGGTGCCCAGATCGGGAACGGTGGGGGCCGTGCTGTTTCCACCGTGGCTGCTGGATTCCAGCGCGCTCTGGACGCCGCCCGCTCCAGCACTGGTGAAGGTGTCGACGCCTACATCCAGCTTGAATTCCTGGCCGAGGAAGGCCGCACCGACTCCTGCGGTGGCGACCTGGGCGGAGAGGTCGGCGCCCAGTTCGGTGACGGTGCCGCCGACGACCTTGCCCGCGAGTTTGCCCGTGGTAGAGGACGCGACATCGCCGAGCGCGCCGGTGCCGCCGCCGAGCAGGCCGCCTGCCGCGCCGCCGACCGCGCCGCCGAAAGTGGCCAGGCCCAGATCGGTCCAGCCGAATTTGTCGGTGGAGCGGTCGCCCTTGGCTACCTGGATCAGCCGCGCGCCGAGATCGGTGCCGCCTTCCTCGAGTGCTTCGAACGCGGCGCCGCGCAGCGCTAACCGGGCGGCTGCCTTGGCGGCGCCGCGGGTGAGCATGCGGGCGATGAGCTGCTTGATCGCCACCCGCACCGCGACTTGAGCGGCCACCCGGGCGGCCACACCGGCGACGGCGCCGACACCTGTCCACGAGGTCGCGATCGCCGCACCGATCTCCACCGCGGCGATGACCATCGTCGCGATGATCACCAGTTTGGTGTGCTCGATATCGTTGGCGCCGTCTTCGAGTAGTTCGGCCTGTTTCGCACACCACTTGCGAACAGCGGTGAAGGTCGCTTCGTCGCCCGACAGCAGCTTGTCGCGGTAAGCGGTGATGGCGGTGTGGGTTTCGCCTTCGGACAGCGCCGTCAGGGCGGCGTTCAGTGCGAGGGCGGCGTTGTCGTCGACCGTGTCGAGGGTGTTGGCCATGGCGGTCCACCCGTCGGCGACCCGGCGCATCGCCGTTTCGTCACCTTCTGGCCAATCACCCGCGCCGAGAATGTACTTGGCCACCCAGGCGAGCTCGTCGGGGATCTCGATGCCCACTACAGCGACCCCGTGGCCTTGTCGATCTCACCGGCGCGCGTCGTGTCCTGGGTCTGTAGTGCTTCGGCGACCTTGACCATGTTCTCGCCGAGTTGGGTCATCACCGTCGCCAGGCCGGTCACCGCCTTCTGGCCGGGCTCGACGCCGGGGGTGTAGTTCTTGGCGAAGGACTGGCCGATCTCGTCGCTGCCCCAGCACTCACCCTCCGCCGCGATCACGGCCGCCAGCTTCTGGGCGCCGGTGGTGATCGTGTCGGCGACCGAGGTGAACGACGGCTGAGTGCCGCGCAGCGCTTGCGGGTCGGCTTTCAGCGAGCTCATCGGAGGTATCCGCGGTTGCGGAAGTATTCGCCTTCTTCGTCGTCGGTGTCATCGACGAGGCTGTGAGGTGAGTCGGTGACCGGTTCGGGGGCCGGGGGCGGTGGCGGGGTCAGCTGGGCGATGAGGTCTTTCATGCTGGGGGCGCCCGGGATCAGGTCGGGGAGGTCCGGCATATTCGCGCTCAGGTCCGACAAGGGGGCGAGGGCTTGCTGCTGGGTCTGGGCCGCTTGGGCGGCCACCTCGGCGATCGCCTCGGTGACCGATCGGCCGAGGGACGCCGGGGTCGACCGTTTGAAGGCGTCCGGCTCGAGGTGGACCTCCGAGATCCCCGCGATGGTCCCCGAGGCGCGGACCAGCCCGTCCGCTGACCAGGCGGTCACGAGCTGGGTGGCCTGGGACCGGGCGTCGAGCAGGGCCGACTTCTCAGCGGTGAAGGTATCCAGCATCGAATCGATCTGCGCACGCAAAGCGTTGTTCGACGCCTGTGTCGGCGCCGACCAGTCCTCGTTCATGAGACCCTCGATCTGTCGGAATGCACGTCATATGCTTGGACGCGCGAGACCCGTCGAGGGTTGCATGGTGTGACGCAGATCTCTACCGCTAGCGGGCCGGTGAGCCCACGATGATGCTGCCCACGTTGCACTCTTCGAGCTCGTCGAGGCCGGTGGCCGCGGCGAAAGCGGAGGTGTCGCTGAAGCCCTGGGCGACGACGCCGAGGTGCATGGCGGTGGCGGCCAGGTAGACGGTCTGCATGAGGACGCCGACGTGTTTGAGGATGTTGGCGTAGGCGACCTGTTCGTAGCTCCACATGACGCGGCCCGCACGGGCCGAAACCAGCAGCAGGACTTGCGGTTGCGCGCCGCCCGCCAGGGTCGCCGAGGTGGATTTGAGAAGCTTCTGGACGGCGGGGGCGTCGGCGGGCGCGACCGGGCGCAGGGCGTGGTCGGCCGAATCGTAGTGGTACATGCCGTTTTCCAGGCCCGCGACATTGCGCACCACGGGGTAGATCTCGAGTTCGTAGGCGCCGCCGCCGGAGGGATAAGGGCGGGAGCCGTCCTCGCGGGTGCGGGCGGTGCGGAACAGCAATTCGCCCAGCTGCACCGAGGTGATGGGGGCGGCGTCGTCGAAGGCGCGGGTGGAGACCCGGTCTTCGATGGTGGCGGCCAGACTCGGATCGGACACGCGCAGCGACACCAGATCCGGCGCCGCCAAGGCGACCGGCTCGCCGTCGAACGACGCGCGGCGCAGAGGCAATTCGGGGAACTGGCCGTCGGCCCAGCGGGTGGGGCCGAAATCGTCCCAGGTCACCGTCCGGGCACCGAGGGTGCTGCGGCGGTGGAACCACAGGTCGGGGGTGTTCCAGGAGCGAGTGGTGAACTCGCGCTCTTCCTCGTCGCCGTCGACCAGGAAGCCGCACCACTGCAGGTCGGCCATGAACTGGGTCTTCACGGTGGCGGCCACCGGTGAATCGGCGGCGAGGGGGCCGTCGAGCAGGGCGAGCAGGCGCGGGTCGTGGATGCGCAGGTCGCACCACGCCTGCGGGTGTTCGAGGACGAAGCCCTGGTTGTCGCGGTGCAGGACAGCGAATTTCGACAGGGTCGCCGACCAGGTGGGCAGGGCCACCGTGGGGCGCGGCGCGGGGTCGGCGAAGGGGCGGATGCTGTAGAGGTCGCGGCCGCCGTCGCGGACCGTCACCGAGAGCCAGCCGCCGTCGGTGAGCTTGCGCATCAGGGCGGTGATGTCGTCGCCGGCTGCCGCGGTCGCCATTTCCGCCGCGGTCGCCGGGCCCTGGTTCAGGGTTTTCAGCGCTTGCAGCGCCCCCGCGCCCAGACCGGTCAGCTTCTCGTTGCGCGGCGGGTTGAGCAGCACCGCGCCGACGGGAGTCGTCAGGCAGGTGACGCCCGCGCGCAGGGCGAATCGGGTCTGGGCGGGGTAAGCGGAGGCGAGCACGGTGAAATCCTCGGGGGTAGAACCGGTCTGGGGCAGAGCCTATTTCGCGGCGGCGGCGAACGCGGGCTCGAGCTTGTCCAGCATGTACGGCACCGACAGTGCGCTGGGCTGGTTGATCGCGCTGATCTCCTGCGTGGTCAGGAACACGACCGAACCCTTGCGCACCGACGGCAGATCGGCGTAACCCGGCAGCTGCCGGTACTTCTCGTCGAGGCCGGGGGAGTAGCCGGCCAGCAGCAGGTCGGCGCTGAGTTCGTCGACCTTCTCCGGCGACAGCGCCAGGCGGCCCTGATTGGCGGGCAGCGCGGTGAGGTTGGCCGGGATGCCCATGCCGAGTGCGGTGAACACCTTGGCCGAACCGTCGTTGGGGTCGGTCAGCACCATCAGCTGCGCGGGGCTCGCCAGCCAGGTGCTGGCGAAGGTCTTGCCCTTCAGGCCGGGGTTGGCGGTCGCGATGGCGGCGACCTTGTCGTCGACCTTCTTGATCACCGCGCCCGCGTCGGACTCCTTGTGCAGCACCTTGCCCAGTGCGGTGACCTGGTCCTGCCACGGGGTGACGGCGTCCTTGGTCAGCGCGGGCAGGGTGGGGGCGACTTTGGACAGGTCGTCGTAGGTCTTCTGATCGGCGATGAACGGGTCGGCCAGGATCAGGTCCGGCTCGAGCGCCGCGACCTGCTCGGCGATATTGCCGGTGGTGTTGAGGGCGGTGGCCGTCTTCAGGGACTCCGGCGTCCACGGCGGGGTGCTCTTGGACACCGCGGAGACGTTGTCGATGTAACCGACGGGGACCACGCCGAGGGCGAGGGAGCTGTCGAGCCACTGGTTGCCCAGGGCGACGATCTTCTTCGGGGTGCCGGGGACGGTGGTCTCGCCGCGGGCGTGGGTGATGGTCACCGCTTCGCCCGAGGCGGCCTCGTCCTCGCTGGAACCGCAGGCCACGACACCGAAGGCGAGGGCACCGGCGAGCGCGGCCACCGCCGCGCGCCGCCAGCCGCGCGAAGTCCGAACAGTCGTCATGGGTACACCCTCCGTAGAGCAAGTTCCAGCGTAAGTCAGCCTAGGCTAACCTACGTCGCTTTTCGGCGGGAAGCTGTGCCCTTACAGCGTGACGCGCTGGTCCTGTGGCATGAACAGCTTGTCGCCCTCCTTCACTTCGAAGGTGGTGTAGAACTCGCCGATATTGCAAACCACCTGGTTGCAGCGGAACTCGTTGGGAGAGTGGGTGTCCTGCAACCCCTGCAGCGTCGCTTCCTCGGTCTGCTTGTCGCGCCACTGCCGCGCCCACGACAGGAACATCGTGCGGAAATCGGGCTGCTCGCCGGAGCGCTGGGCCACCTTCTGGTAGGCGGCCAGCGCGATCTGCAGGCCACGCAGGTCGGCCAGGTTCTCGCCGACGGTCAGCGCGCCGTTCACGTGCTGACCCTCGGGCGCGCCCTCGGGAACGAGCACGTCGTACTGGGCGATGATCTGCTGGGTCTTGGCGTCGAACGCCGCGAGATCCTCGGGCGTCCACCAGTCGCGACGGTTGCCGTCGCCGTCGTACTTGGAGCCCTGGTCGTCGAAGCCGTGCCCGATCTCGTGGCCGATTGTGGAACCCACCGCGCCGTAGTTGACCGCGGCCTGGGCGTCCTTGTCGAAGAACGGGGGCTGCAGGTAGGCGGCCGGGAAGACGATCTGGTTGGTGGTCGGGCTGTAGTAGGCATTCACCGTCTGCGGCGACATGCTCCACTCCATCTTGTCCACCTCGGTGCCGAGGCGGGCGAACGCGCGCTTGGACTCGAACGTGTTGATGGCCAACAAGGATTCGATCAGCTTGCCGCGGGTGACATGCACCGACGAGTAGTCGACCCACTTGTCGGGGTAGCCGATCTGGGCGACGATCTTGTCCAGCTTGGCGATCGAGGCGTCGCGGGTCGGCTGGGTCATCCAGCTCGAATTGGTGAAGTTGTCGCGGTAGGCGGCGGTGAGGTCGGCGACCATCTCCAACGCGCGTTCCTTGGCTGCGGGCGGGAAGTGCTTGTCCACGTACAGCTTTCCCAGCGGTTCGCCGAGATTGTCGTCGACCACACCCACCGCGGAGCGCCACATCTCCGGCTTCTCCTCGATACCGCTGAGCACCCGGCCGACGAACTCGAAGCGCGCGTCGGCGATGGCCTTGGGCAGGAAGCGCGCGTAGTTGTTGGCGACATGCAGCTTGAGGTAGTCGCCCCACTGGGCGATATCGACCTCGCCCCACAGCTGCGCGGCCGCGGTGACGAAGGACGGCTGGCCGACCACCATCTTGTCGAACAGCGACTTGGGCCGGTCGGTCATGCCCGCCAGCCACGGATCCCAATCGAACTGCGGGCCGAGCGCGGTCAGTTCCTGCCAGCTCATCAGGTTGTAGGTGGCATCGGTGTTGCGCAGGCGCACGCTGTCCCAGTGCCCGGCGGCGATGCGCTTCTCCAGATCGACCGTCCGCTGCGCCACCCCGGCCGGGTCGGGCAGGCCGAGGCCCGCGGCCAGTTGTTCGAGGTAGATCTGATAGCCCGCGAGCTGGGCGGCGAACTCGGGCTTGCGGTAGTACTGCTCGCCCAGGGTGAGCCCGGACTGGCCGACGCTGGGGATATAGGCCTTGGAGTTCTTGCGGTCGATCCCGATGCCCATCCCGATCAGCCCGGCGATGGGCGCCTCGGCCATCACCTTCGCCAGCTCCGGCTTGCCCGCGGCCTTGTCGATCGCGGCGAACAGGCTGTTGAGCGGCGTGATGCCGAGTCGCTCGATCTCGTCGAGGTCCAGGCGCGCGTCGTAGAGATCCTTGATCTGCTGGGCCTCCGAGCCGTGCTTCGGATCCTTGATGCCCTCGATGATCGCGCGCAGCTGATCCAGGGTCCGGTCGTTGGCGTCGGTGATCGCGCCGACCGAGGCCTTGTCGGGCGGGAGCTGGTAATCGCGCAGCCAGGCGCCGTTGACGTGGCGGTACAGATCATCCTGCGGGCGGATGGTTGGGTCGCCGCCGCCCAGGTCGACGCCCGTGAGCTGGACTTCGGTGGGTTCGGGCGAGCACGACGCCAGCGCGGCGGCCACGGGCACCAGGCCCATGGCGATCAGGAATGCGCGGCGGTCGACCACCGACGGACGACCGGACGATGTCACAGGACTTCCTTCCCCGATGCGGCAGCCGCACCCTGCTTGTTGCGATCCAGCTAGCTCGCACAGGCTACCGGCGCGACGCCGTCTCGGTCGGGTGGTGGCTAGGAAGACAGGCTCGAGCTGCCTGTCGCCAGGTCGCAGGCGAGTCCGCTGCCCGCGTTCAGGATTCGCATGACCGTCGGCACGCGCTTGGTCACCAGCGGTGTGCCGGTGGCGTGCAGCAGCAGTGACAGCTGCACCTCGACCTCGGTTTCGACGTGGTAGAACGCCGTGGCCTTGGCGACGGTGACGCCCGCGACGTTCACCTCGAGGTCGACGGTGTCGCTGGCGAAGAACTTGCCGTTGGCGAGGAAGTCGACCTGTGCGCCGACATAGTTGTCGAGGCCGACGACGTCGATCTTGGAGGTGCAGCCGACGGTGAGCGTGTCGGTGAGCATGTCGATGACGGGGCCCGCGCTCGCGTGCGGTGCCACCATGGTGACGACGGCGGCGAACGCGGCGGCCGTGGTCGCGAGCCGGTGCTTCATCGGCAGGGTGATGTTCATGGCGGGACGTTAGCAACGGGTCGTGCGCGACGAAGGCGGTTTGAAACATATCCACTTCAGATTGCCCGGCGCACCCCGATTCGGTTCGTCCTGGAGGTTCACCTACACTAGAACGGTTGCCTGCGGGAGCTATGCCCCCGCAATCCGGCAGTGAACCCCCAGTGGAAGGTATTTCCGCTGGCAGGCGCGCGTCCGGAGGGTGACTGACCATGTGCGTCGGGTCGGCAATCCGGCGTACGTATACATCCAGGTCCAGGAGGTGCTGAAGTGATTCAGCAGGAGTCGCGACTGCGCGTCGCCGACAACACCGGAGCGAAGGAAATCCTTTGCATCCGCGTGCTCGGTGGCTCGTCGCGTCGCTATGCCGGTATCGGTGACATCATCGTCGCCACCGTGAAGGACGCCATCCCCGGCGCCAACGTGAAGAAGGGCGACGTCGTCAAGGCTGTCGTCGTTCGCACGACCAAGGAGCGTCGTCGTCCGGACGGTTCCTACATCAAGTTCGACGAGAACGCTGCCGTGCTGATCAAGCCGGACAACGACCCTCGTGGCACCCGCATCTTCGGCCCGGTCGGCCGCGAGCTGCGTGACAAGCGCTTCATGAAGATCGTTTCGCTGGCCCCGGAGGTGCTCTGACTATGAAGGTGCACAAGGGTGACACCGTGCTCGTCATTTCGGGCAAGGACAAGGGCGCCAAGGGCAAGGTCATTCAGGCCTTCCCGGCGACCGGCAAGGTTCTCGTCGAAGGCGTGAACCGCATCAAGAAGCACGTCGCGGATTCCGCGAACCAGCGTGGCGCGTCCTCGGGTGGCATCGTCACCCAGGAAGCCCCCATCCAGGTTTCCAACGTGATGGTCGTCGACTCCGACGGTAACCCGACTCGCGTCGGCTACCGCACCGACGAAGAGTCCGGCAAGCGCGTCCGGATCTCCCGTAAAAACGGGAAGGACATCTGACATGACCACCTCTGAGCAGACTCAGCCCCGGCTGAAGGCGCGCTACCGCGCCGAGATCAAGGACGCGCTGAACGGCGAGTTCGAATACGCCAACGTGATGCAGATCCCCGGCGTCGTCAAGGTCGTCGTGAACATGGGTGTCGGCGACGCCGCCCGTGACGCGAAGCTGATCAACGGTGCCGTCAAGGACCTCGAGCTGATCACCGGCCAGAAGCCCGAAATCCGTAAGGCCACCAAGTCGATCGCGCAGTTCAAGCTGCGTGAGGGCATGCCGATCGGCGCGAAGGTCACCCTTCGTGGCGACCGTATGTGGGAGTTCCTGGACCGTCTCGTGTCCATCGCGCTGCCCCGTATCCGCGACTTCCGCGGCCTGTCGCCGAAGCAGTTCGACGGCAACGGCAACTACACGTTCGGCCTCAGCGAGCAGTCGATGTTCCACGAGATCGACGTGGATTCCATCGACCGCCCGCGCGGTATGGACATCACCGTGGTCACCACCGCGACCAACAACGAAGAAGGCCGCGCGCTGCTGAAGCACCTCGGCTTCCCGTTCAAGGAGAACTGAGCACATGGCTAAGAAAGCACTGCGCATCAAGGCGGAGGCCAAGCCTAAGTTCGCCGTCCGCGCCTACACCCGCTGCCAGCGTTGCGGTCGCCCGCACGCGGTCTACCGCAAGTTCGGCCTGTGCCGCATCTGCGTCCGCGAAATGGCGCACCGCGGTGAGCTCCCGGGCGTGCACAAGAGCTCCTGGTGAGCTTGCGCTCCTCGTGAGCGCACCCGCCGCCTAGGCGAATACGAAGCAAGGCACGGACTCTCGACGGAGTCCGTGCCTTGCTGCGTTTGTGGGCATCTCAGTCGATGCGTTGAAGGGCTGCCCGGTGAGGTCGATCTCCCCACCGGCGACCAGGGCCCGCATGCGGGCGATCGCCTCGACGCGGCGGCGGCGATCGATGATCTCGCGCAATGCGGCGTTGACGGTGTCTTTTTTCGGGCTACGCATTCTGCGCTCCGGTCTATGTCAGAAATTCAAGGTCTGCCCAGGAGAGATCAATGACGAACGGGTGGTCGAAGTGGATCCCGTCGGAATCCTTGGGGGTCCATTCGCCGACCAGTAGGTAGTTGGCCGGATGTAGTGGCCGGACGCCTGCCGGGAGGGCTCCGTGGCTGGACTCCAACGCGAATATCCGGACGCTCTCGATGGCGCTGTGCTCGCCGCGCAGCTTGACCTCCCAGTACCAGGGGATCTTCGCCCCCGCGTAACGAGCCTTCTTCGCCTCGATGTCGCGATCGGTGTTCGAAGGGGACAGCACCTCGCCGACCATCACGGCATCATCGCCGCGCACATAGGAATAGGCCTTCCCGAGGCAGCGGTGAATCATGAAATCCGGCGTGACGAAGTCGGAGCGGCCGTGGTCGCCGAAGAAGACGTTGGTCTCGGTGCGTACGCTCCAGCACTGCCTCGGGTCGATGCCCATGGCGGACTTGGCTGAATGTCGAAGACCGTTCCAGAGCAAGTTGCTGAATTCCTGATGCTCGCCCGGACCACGGCGAAGCCAGACCACGCGACCGGCCCACAGTTCGATCTGTCCGGCAACTTCCTCGGGGAGCTCCTCGAGCTGCTCCCATGTCATGAATTCAGGCAGGTCGGGGCGCTGGTGATGCGCGTTCGTCATGGCTCGATGATAGTCCGACGCCACTGTGTCCATGCTTCGTCGAGTAGCCGCGCGACGGCGTCGTAGTGCCTTCGTGCGTTCAGGTGCAGACCCGTAAGTGGGTGAGTACCGCTAGGACGCGGCGGTGGTCGTCGGGTTCCGGCTGTAGGCCGAGTTTGACGAAGATGCTGCGGACGTGGGTTTCGATGGTGCGTTCGCCGAGGAACAGGGCGGCGCCGATCGCGCGGTTGGAGCGGCCTTCGGCCATGAGTCGCAGGACTTCTCGTTCGCGGGTGGAGAGCGCGTCGAGTGGGACGGCGCCGTGGTGCGGTCGCGAGACCAAGCGGCCGACCAGGTCGGGATCGATCGCCGAGCCGCCCTCGGCGACCCGGTGTAGGGCTGTCACGAACTCGTCGATGTCGGAAACCCGGTCTTTGAGCAGATAGCCGAGGCTGCGCGCGCCGCCCGAGAGCAGGTCGAGAACGCTCTCGGTTTCGATGTACTGCGACAGCAGCAGCACCGCCGTCTCGGGAAAGTCGCGACGGATGACTACGGCGGCATCGATGCCCTCGGTGGTGCAGGTCGGTGGCATCCGGATGTCGACGACCGCGACATCGGGGCGGTGCGCGCGGACCAGGCTCAACAGTGCCGCGGCATCGCCCGCCTGTCCGGTTACTTCCATGCCCTCGTCCTCCAGCAATCGGGCGATTCCCTGCCGGAGCAGCGCCGAGTCGTCGGCGAGCACCACGCGCAGGCGAGGTGCGGTCGGCGCCTGGTGGTGGCGGACCGTCGCATGTTCGGCGGTGGCGTCGGCCGCCGCGGTGAGTACCGCCCGCGCGGCGGCCGCGAACGTGCCGCAGTCCGGATAGCGGTCGCCAGGGAGCTTGGCCATCGCCCGGGCGATGACCGCGTCGAATGCCCTCGGCAGGGTGTCCAGCAGCGCGCTCGGTCGTGGAATCGGGGCGTTGAGGTGGCCGTTCAGAATGGCCGCTCGACTCGGTCCTGGATAGGGCGGGCGGCCGGTGAGCAGATGAAACAGTGTGCAGCCCAGCGAGTATTCATCGGCCTGATGATCGATGGTTCGTCCTTCGATCTGTTCGGGGGCCGCGTAGCGGATGGTGGCGACCATCATCCCGGCGCTGGTGAGGTGCACGGTGTCGTCGAGCGCTTTGGCGATGCCGAAATCCGCCAGGAGCACCCGTTCGGGCTCGCCCGGCTGGTCGGGCGCGGCCAGCAGGATGTTCGACGGGTTGACATCGCGGTGGTACACACCTGTCCGATGCGCGTAGTCCAGGGCCGCCGCGACCGTTTCAGCAATGCGCACGGCCCGCTCCGGCGCTACCGGCCCGTCCCGCACCAGGCGCGCCGCATCGGTCCCCGGCACCAACTGCATCGCGATCCAGAGGCGATCGCCCTCGCGGCCACGGTCGTAGACCGCCACGATGGCGGGGTGCTCCAGCCGGGCGGCGTGGTCGGCTTCGAACTCGAATCGCGTACGGACGTAGTCGTCTGTGGTCAGCGAGGGATGCAGGATCTTGAGTGCGACAGTGCGTGGCAGTGTGGGGTGCCGAGCCGCGTAGACACAGCCCATGCCGCCTGCGCCCAGCACCTGCTCGATGGCGTAGCCCGCGAACACCGTGCCTGGTTCCAGGTCGCACCCTCTCATGCGTCACCCCCGCGAAGTGGAAGGGTGGCGGTGAGGACTGTGCCCGCGCCGGACGAGCTGTCCACCCGCAGGTGCCCACCGAGCGCCGCAGCTCGATCAACTAAGCCACTCAGGCCGCCGCCGGGTCCGACCTGGGCTCCGCCGCGACCGTCGTCGGCGATCACGAGCCGCATGGCCTCGTCGACGATGCTGACCTGGATATCGACGTGCGTGCCGTCGGAATGTTTCGCCGCGTTGGTGACGGCCTCGGCGGCGATGAAGTACGCGGCCAGCTCCACCCCGGCCGGTGGCCTCGGAACCAGTGTGCCGTGGATCCGTACGGCGATCGGGGCCCGTTCGGCGAGTGAGGTCAGCGCCGCCGTCAGACCGCGTTCGGCGAGGATCGGTGGGAACACGCCCCTCGCCAGCTCGCGGAGCTCGCTGAGCGCGGTGTCCAGTTCGGCGGCGCCGAGCGTCACCAGATCACCCCGTGTTTCGGTGTCCGCTGTGCGCTGAGCCCGACGCAGCAGGAGGGCCGCGGCGACCAGACGTTGTTGCGCACCGTCGTGCAGATCGCGTTCGACTCGGCGTCGCTCGGCGTCGCCGGCTGCCACGATGCGCTCGCGCGAGCGACGTACCTCGGCGAGCTGGGCCTGCAGATCGTTGCGCAGCCGTTCGTGATCGAGGGCGAGTTCGGTCGCGCCGCGTACAGCGGCCAGCAGTTCGGGTTCGGTCTGTAAATGCTTGTCATAGACAAGGGCGGCAGTCGGGGCGCCGTCCCGCTCGAGGATCGTCGCCACCCGGTGACCTGTGCCGCGCGGCAGTACCCTGGCGATGCCCTGGTCGTCGACGTAGCCGCGTCGCTCGGCGTCGAAGTTCCACAGTGCCAGGGTGGGATCGTGCAGTGCGCGCCGCAGTGCCTCGACGAAACCCGAACTGATCGGGGTCGCGCCGATTTCGACCATGGCGTCACCGACCGCGGTCCTGGCCATGCGATACCGGACCTGCCCGAACGCGATGGCCATCGGTAGTAGCACCATCGGGATGTAGCGCAGATTCAGCGTCCAACCGTGCAGCGAACCGGGGAATCGGATCGCGGTCAACATGACCCACAGGACGCTCACTCCGGCGACCGTCGCGAGCACCATGATGGGGGCGAAGCCCGATCGATACGCCGCGGTGCCGGATCGCCACCGCTTGATCACGACGACGATGGCAGTGACGGCGATCAGGAAGGCGAATGCACCGACGATGAGCTGGATTCGATCGGCGAGAACCGGATCGTGGCGGATCAGCAATAGGTTGACCGAGGTCGATCGGTGCGGTGCGGGCACCTCCCGGGGATCGAAGAACATCCACTCGGCCGACACACCGAACACGGCCAGCGCCCAGCACAGCCGGACGTACCGGCGTTCCCACGATTGTCGCAGCCGACCCGACGGGAAGCCGAGCAGCACCGGAATCATCACGGGCAGATAGATATTCGTCAGGACTGCACCAGCGGTGAACAACACCGGGTCACTGGACCTGCGGACGCCACAGGCCAGCCACACCAAGCCCGCCACCACGAACAGCGGACCGGCCAGCTCGTGTGGCCGCTTGGTCCAGGTGAACAGTCCCGACGCCACGAATGATGCCCCGGTCAGCAGGAACAGCACGAGCTCGACCTGCCCGAACTTCGGCGAATGCTGAGCCGCCGAGAAGGCTTCGCGCGGGCCGAGCAACAGGATTCTGGCCGGGTCGTAGAGCGCTACCTCCGACCAGTCCACCGACAACACCACGGCGACGCTCAACGCGGCGGCACTGGCCGTCACACCACCGATGAGCGCGATCGAACGAGGTGTCATCGAACAGCCTCCAACTACCCGACCTCTTCAGGATCCTCCGCCGGAAACCCACACACAACCGTCCACTCAATCCGTGCCGGGACTGGGCTGATCAGCGACCGGGTGTCCCGAGCTCAGCACAGCACAACCGTGCTCCCCCGTAGGGATCTCAGTACCTGCCCGGACGATAAAACTGCTGTACAGAACCTATTTTTGAAGTGTGTTACTGACTGGTGGCACGTCGACACCGCCACCATCGGGCGGCACATCTCGAGGAGAAGGTCATGACAAAGAACGTGGACAAGAAGGCAGCGCTGCGAGTTTCTGCCGCCCGTCGGCCCGCTGTGCTCGTGTTGAGTGTGGTGTTGGCCGCCATGGGGCTCGGGGCGACCGCCTCGATGGCGAGCGCCGCGCCGAAACACGGCACGTGCACAATCGTCGCCAACCCTGAGTTGGCGGGACGCAAGACGTCCTGCCACGGTGCGAACCTGTCCGGCGAGGATCTGCGCGGTCACAACCTTTCCTTCGCGGACCTGTCCGGGGCGAACTTGTCCGGCGCGGATCTGCGTGACGTGGACCTGTTCATGACGAACTTGACCAGTGCGAACCTGACCGGTGCGAAGCTGTCCGGGGCGAACCTGGGGCTCGCGAACCTGGTCACGGCGAACCTGGAAAATGCGAATCTGGCTGGCGCCGACCTGCGATTCGCCGACGTGACCCGGGCCAACTTCACCAACGCGGTCGTGAACGAAGCCTCGGGTCTGGTACCAGGCCCCAAGGGGCCGCGCGGCCAGCAGGGGGAGCGGGGTCGTGTCGGACCGGTGGGACCGGCGGGACCGCAGGGCGCGCAGGGGGAGCGTGGCCCCAGAGGGCACCAAGGGGATCGGGGCGAGCCAGGTCCTCCGGGCCGCGACGGCTTCATGGGGTGCACGCTGCACAATCACGTCGACGCGTTCGGCAACTTCACGCACTCGGATTGCGCAGAGATCCATGTACCACCCGTGATCAATTAGGAGGGTCGAGCTGACGCCACTGTCCTCGGATCAGTCGGCGACCAGTTCTTCTCGGCGGGCACGGACTACTTCAGTGAAGTCCGTGCCCTCGCGCATTTCCATGTTGTGAGCTGTCACCAGCGCTGGATGAAATATATGCATTTCACTCCAGGGGTGAGGGCTGATGTGTTCTCTTGGCGCATGAAGAAGTTCGCCACAGTCGCTGTTCTTTCCGTCGCGCTCCTCGGGGCGCCCGCTGTTGCATCCGCCGCCCCCAGCGCCGGTTCCGGATCCGGGGGTGGGTCGGGGTCGTCGGAGACGGAGTTGATCTGTTCGCCGATCGCGCAGTTGTTGTTCGCCACGGGGAGTGTGGAGAAGCCGCCGCTCTACGACCTGCTCTGCCTGCTCAGCTGAACGGGGAGCGGTCGATTCCGCAGCTGACGCCGGCGGGCGGGAGCTGGGCGGTGAACAGGTAGTCGCGTTTGAGGTGTTCGGCGCAGGTGCTCTGGACGTACATGGAGCTGTGGCCCGCGCCTTCGATCACAACTACCTGGGCCCGGTTCAGTTGGGCCGCACCGGCTTTGGCCCCACGCAGTGGGGTGGCGGGGTCGTATCGGCTGTTGAGGACGAGGATCGGGGCGCCGGTTTCGCGGTTCCACGGGCCGGTGTAGCGGTCCCAGTCCTCGGCCTGCCAGAAGGCGCAGGGGGTGGCGTTGAAGACGGCGATCCGGCCGAAGTAGCGGGACTGGAAGTCTTCGGCGGCGGCCACCCGGCTGTAGACAGCGGGGTCGGTGGGGACGGTGCTGTCGGAGCATTGGATGGTGTAGAACGCCTCGACGCGATTGGCGGGGTGGTTCTCCGCGAAGAGGGCGTCGGGCACTCTGGCGGGCAGGACGGTTGCCGCGTCGAAGAGGTTCTGGAGCAGGATCGCCAGGTCGGGGTAGGTGTCGGGGCGGGAGAGGCTGCCCGCGGCACTCACTATCTGGGAAAAGGTCCACGGCGTGCCCGCGACCGTGATCGGCGCGAGGCGGGCTCGCTCGGCCAGCGTGATCCACTTGAGTTTCGGATCGCCCGCGGCGAACGCGCAGCGTGGACCCGCGGCGGAGCAGTCGCGCAGGAAGGTGTCGAAGGTTTCGGCGATGCCGGCGGCTACGCCCTGGCGGGTGTCGAGCGGCAGATTCACGCCGTCGGCGCCGTGGCCGTTCACATTGCCCTCGAAGTCGAGCGAACCGTCGAACGCCATCGCGCGGACCCGGCCGGGGAACATGTTGGCGTAGACCGCGCCGACCTGGGTGCCGTAGGAGATGCCGTGGTAGGTCAGAGCCTCATCGCCGACCGCGCGGCGCAGCAGGTCCAGGTCGCGGGCGGTGTTGGCGGTGGAGGCGTGGCGCAGGATCGGCCCCGCGTGCTGGGCGCAGCGGGTCGCGATATCGGCCGAGGCGGCGAAGAACGCGGGCTCGTCGCCCGGATCGGTCGGTGTGCCGGGGAAGGAACCGAGGTACGCGGCCTGCTCTTCGGCGCTCGGGAAACACTGCGTGCCCGCGCTGCGCGAGACCGCGCGCGGATCCCAGGAGACCAGGTCGAAGCGGGCGCGCAGTTCGTCGGAGAACAGCCACGGCCAGCGGGCCCGTTCGCGTAAGCGGTCGACGCCGGAGGGTCCGGGCCCACCGAAGTTGACGAACAACGTGCCGATGCGGCGTGCGGGATCGGAGGCGGGCAACTTGATGACAGCCAGGTCGATCTGCGTGGCCTGCGGGCTGTTGTAGTCCATCGGCACCTGAGCCAGCGCGCATTCGAATCCGTCCGCGCAGGACTCCCATGCCAGTGCCGGGGTGGCGGCACCCTCGGCGAGCTGGTCGACATAGGGATCGGCCCCAGCGCGCGCGGGCGTGACGAGCGCGCCGATCCCGAGCAGTACGGCGAGCAGATAAGCCGAGCTCCGGCGGCGTGCACAGTGGGAAGACAACAGCCGAGCCTCCTGCGCGGATCCGACGAACCTCGCGAAGCTACCACATTCGTGAGCAGCGCTTACTAACGCAAAGTGGTTGGTATCGAACACAATTCGATCGGTGGCGCGGGCCGCACGGCATCGCGTGCCGGCATCGTCGCATGTCGCCGCCTTCCTCGGGCGTCGGTCGATGCGGTCGTCCGCGGAATTGTCTTCGAATTTTCACGGTTACCGCGGCATTACCGGCTCCTCATATTCCTGTGTCTTTCCCGAGAATGTGATCTCCATGCTGGTCGATAATTTATTTCGTGGCTACTGTCGGGGTCGTTGCATGACAATGCGGCGTGCAGATGGGCGTCAGTGTCGATCCCTTGCCGAGTGAATGCAGAGGATGTGAGTTCGTGACCCTGACCACAGAAAACAAGCCACGTGACGTGGCCCACCGGGTGTCTCTGCGGGGAATTCCCGCCGGCGCGATGCCGATGGTCGCGTTTCTTTCTATTTTGGCCGGATTTATCGGAGCGGCGGCCTATACGCATTCCGCCGGATATTTCGTGACATTCATGACCGGTAATACCGAGCGCGCCGTTCTCGGCTGGTTCGACAATGATCAGCTGCTGGCCACCGGGGCGATCACGCTGCTTTTCTCGTTCGGCCTCGGTGTGTTCGTCGCCTCGCTGCTGCGACGGCGGCTGTGGCGGCGCGGTCACTACGGTGCGTCCGTGGTGACCACCGTGGCGCTCGCCGTGGCCGCGGTGGTCGACTTCGCCCTCGACCGCACCGGCGGCCAGGAGGTGGGATTCATCCCGATCGCGTTCGTCGCGTTCGCGGTGGGCGCGCTCAACACCGCGTTCGTCAAGAACGGCGAGACCAGCGTTCCGCTCAGCTATGCCACCGGAACGGTCGTGAAACTGAGCCAGGGCATCGAAAGTCATGTCAGCGGGGGTAGTGCGCGCGATTGGCTCGGCTACGGCATGCAGTACGCGGCGTTCGCCGTCGGCGCCCTGCTCGGCGGCTTGATGAGCACGGTGGTGGGTGGTGAGATGATGCTGATCGTCGCCGCCGTTGTCTCGGCCGCGGCGATTCTGATCACCTACAAGACGGGTGGGAGGGCGGCCCACACCGCCGCGTGACGGAGATCGCCCCGGTCGGTCGGCCCCCGAGTTTGGTCCTGACCACGGCATTGCCTACACTAGAGCGGTTGCCTGGGCAGATCTGTGTCCGCTGCGCGCTTCGGCGCGGGTGGGACCGTGCCAGGCGCCGAGAGCTCGCAAGAGAACTCATCCGGTCGGTAAGTGCCGACCGGACCAGCCGAATTGTTGTAGGCCCACGGTCGACCGCGTGAGAGTGCGGGAGATGTTGCATGGGAACCGCAGCGAGAAAGGTGTCGAGGTCTAACCATGACCATGACTGATCCGATCGCAGACTTCTTGACGCGTCTGCGCAACGCCAACTCGGCGTACCACGATCAGGTGAAGGCGCCCCACTCGAAGATCAAGGTGAACATCGCCGAGATCCTCAAGCGTGAGGGCTACATCGCCGATTACCGCACCGAAGACGCGACCGTTGGCAAGGCCATCGTCGTCGATCTGAAGTACGGCCCCAGCCGTGAGCGCAGCCTGCAGGGCCTGCGTCGCGTCTCGAAGCCGGGTCTGCGTGTGTACGCGAAGTCCACCAACCTGCCCAAGGTCCTCGGCGGCCTCGGCGTGGCGATCATTTCCACGTCGACCGGTCTGCTCACCGACCGTCAGGCGGCCAAGCAGGGCGTCGGGGGCGAAGTCCTCGCCTACGTCTGGTAAGGGAGGTCAGGACTAATGTCGCGTATTGGTAAGAAGCCCATCGAGATTCCGGCCGGCGTCGACGTCAACATCGACGGCCAGGTTGTCACGGTCAAGGGGCCCAAGGGCACCCTCTCGCACACCGTGGCCGAGCCCATCATCGTCACCAAGGGTGAAGGTAATGAGCTCGAGGTTGCTCGTCCCAACGACGAGCGCGCGAACCGTTCGCTGCACGGCCTTTCCCGCACCCTGATCGCCAACATGATCGAGGGTGTCACCAAGGGCTACGAGAAGAAGATGGAAATCTTCGGCGTCGGTTACCGCGTTCAGGCCAAGGGTTCGAACCTCGAGTTCGCCCTCGGTTACAGCCACCCGGTGCCGATCGAGGCCCCGGCAGGCATCACCTTCGCGGTGGAATCGCCCACCAAGTTCTCGGTGTCCGGAATCGACAAGCAGAAGGTCGGTCAGATCTCCGCTGTCATCCACGGACTGCGTAAGCCCGACCCGTACAAGGGCAAGGGCATCCGCTACGCCGGCGAGGTCGTTCGCCGCAAGGTCGGAAAGACGGGTAAGTGATCATGGCGCAAACTGCTAACCAGAAGGCGAAGCGGATTCCGCTGGGCAAGGACGCTTCCACGAAGCGTCGCCTGTCGAAGACCCGCCGTCACTTCCGTCTTCGTAAGAAGGTCGAAGGCACCACCGAGCGTCCGCGCCTGGTGGTCAACCGCTCCGCGCGGCACCTGCACGCTCAGCTGATCGACGACTCGGTGGGCAAGACCATTGCCGCCGCTTCCTCGATCGAGGCCGACGTGCGGGCGCTCGAGGGCGACAAGTCCGCCAAGGGCGCGAAGGTCGGTCAGCTGATCGCCGAGCGTGCCAAGGCTGCCGGTATCGAGGCGGTCGTGTTCGACCGTGGTGGTCACGACTACCACGGCCGTATCGCGGCGCTGGCCGATGCCGCTCGTGAAGGTGGGCTGAAGTTCTGATGACTGTTATTTCGAACGGAAGGAACGTCTGATGCCGGGACGTCAGCGGCGTGACGGCGGCAACGGACCCGCCGGACCCAACAGCAACTCCAACAGCAACGCCGGAGGCCCCGAGGGCAACCGTCGTGGCGGTGGCGATCGTCGCGGTGGCGGCGACCGTCGTGACAACGCGGCCGAGAAGAACCAGCTCGAGCGCGTCGTCGCGATCAACCGTGTCTCCAAGGTCGTGAAGGGTGGTCGTCGCTTCAGCTTCACCGCCCTCGTGATCGTCGGTGACGGCAACGGTCTGGTCGGCGTCGGCTACGGCAAGGCCAAGGAAGTTCCCGCGGCCATCCAGAAGGGTGTCGAGGAGGCTCGTAAGAGCTTCTTCCGCGTCCCGATGATCGGCTCGACCATCACTCACCCCGTTCAGGGTGAGGCGGCGGCCGGTGTGGTCATGCTGCGTCCGGCTTCGCCCGGTACCGGTGTGATCGCGGGCGGCGCGGCTCGCGCCGTGCTCGAATGCGCAGGCATTCACGACATTCTGGCCAAGTCGCTCGGTAGCGACAATGCGATCAACGTCGTTCACGCGACGGTTGCCGCGCTCAAGATGCTCCAGCGTCCCGAAGAGGTTGCCGCTCGTCGCGGTCTGCCGATCGAGGATGTCGCTCCGGCGGGCATGCTGCGTGCGCGTGCAGGACAGGGAGCCTGACATGGCTGATCTCAAGGTGACTCAGATCAAGAGCACGATCGGTGCCAAGTCGAACCAGCGCGACAGCCTGCGGACGCTTGGTCTGCGGAAGATCCGCCAGTCGGTGGTTCGTGAGGACAACGCTCAGAACCGCGGTCTGATCAACGTCGTGCGCCACCTCGTAACAGTTGAGGAGGTCTAGACATGACCATCAAATTGCACCACCTGCGTCCCGCCCCTGGCTCCAAGACCGAGAAGACCCGTGTGGGTCGCGGTGAGGGTTCCAAGGGTAAGACCGCCGGTCGCGGTACCAAGGGCACCAAGGCACGCAAGAACGTCCCTGCGGCGTTCGAGGGTGGCCAGATGCCGCTGCACATGCGTCTGCCGAAGCTTCGCGGCTTCACCAACCGCTTCCGGGTCGAGTACCAGGTTGTCAACGTTGGCCGCATCGCCGAGCTGTTCCCTCAGGGCGGCGTCATCGGTAAGGCAGAACTCGTCGAGGCCGGCGCCGTTCGCAAGAACGAGCTCGTCAAGGTTCTCGGCGACGGCGAGATCGGTGTCGCCATCCAGGTGACCGCCGACAAGGTGACCGGCTCCGCCAAGGAGAAGATCACCGCCGCCGGTGGCACTGTCACCGAACTGGCCTGACGGTACTGTAGTCAGCAGCTGACACCGGACGAGTCGCGAGCTCGTCCGGTGTCACTGTTAGAGTTCCAAGTGTTGTCTGCCAAGCTCGTCATCGGCTGACGATTCCACATGCTGTCCAGTGGTTCAGTCGCATGGCATGACCATGTCGTTCGCCAGGAGGATTTGTGCTTTCCGCCTTCGTATCGGCCTTCCGGACTCCGGACTTACGGCGGAAGATTCTCTTCACGCTGGGGTTGATCGCGCTGTACCGGTTGGGTGCCGCGCTGCCGTCCCCCGGCGTCGACTACCGCGCGGTCCAGGACTGCGTGAAGCTGGTCTCCGGTGGTGAATCCGCCGGTATCTACCAGCTCATCAACCTTTTCTCCGGTGGCGCGCTGTTGCAGCTGTCGGTGTTCGCGATCGGCATCATGCCGTACATCACCGCGAGCATCATCATCCAGCTGCTGACGGTCGTCATCCCGCGGTTCGAGGAACTGCGCAAGGAAGGCCAATCCGGCCAGACCAAGATGACGCAGTACACCAGGTACCTGTCGGTCGCGTTGGCGATCCTGCAGGCCACCGGTCTCGTCGCGCTCGCCGCGCGAGGTCAGCTGCTGCAGGGCTGCCAGCAGGAAATCCTCGCCGACACCAGCATTTTCGGCATGATCATCATCGTTCTGGTGATGACCGCCGGTGCCTCGCTGGTCATGTGGTTCGGCGAGCAGATCACCGAGCGCGGTGTCGGTAACGGCATGTCGCTGCTCATCTTCGCCGGTATCGCGGCGCGTATCCCGCTCGACGGCAAGAGCATCCTGGATACCCGCGGTGGTCTGGTCTTCGGTCTGGTGTGTGCCGCCGTCCTGGCGATCATCGTGGCCGTGATCTTCGTCGAGCAGGGTCAGCGCCGGATTCCGGTGCAGTACGCCAAGCGCGTCGTCGGTCGCAAGATGTACGGCGGTTCATCGACGTACCTGCCGTTGAAGGTCAACCAGGCCGGTGTCATCCCGGTGATCTTCGCGTCCTCGCTGCTCTACCTACCCAACCTGGTCGCGCAGCTCACCAACTCGAATACGGCGACGGATCCGAGCTGGTGGCAGGAGATCATCCAGAAATACCTGGTGAATCCGTCCAACCCGGTCTACATCGCGATCTACTTCGCGCTGATCGTGTTCTTCACCTACTTCTACGTCGCGATCACCTTCAACCCGGAGGAACGCGCGGACGAGATGAAGAAGTTCGGTGGCTTCATCCCGGGCTACCGGCCCGGTAAGCCGACCGCCGACTACCTCAACTACGTCCTGAGCCGCATCACCCTGCCTGGCTCGATTTACCTCGGTCTGGTCGCCGTGCTCCCGAACCTGTTCCTCGACATGGGCAATTCGGGTGCGGTCGCGAACCTGCCGTTCGGCGGTACCGCGGTGCTCATCATGGTCAGCGTGGGTCTCGACACGGTCAAGCAGATCGAGAGCCAGCTGATGAATCGAAATTACGAAGGGTTCCTCAAGTGAGAGTTGTTCTGCTCGGTCCGCCGGGTGCCGGCAAAGGTACTCAGGCCGTCCTGCTGTCAGAGAAGCTGGGCGTTCCGCACATCTCCACCGGAGACCTCTTCCGCGCGAATATCAGCCAGCAGACCGCACTCGGTCGCGAGGCGCAGAAGTACATGGACGCGGGCGACCTGGTCCCCAGCGACGTCACCAACCGTATGGTCGAGGCGCGTGTCGGCGAGCCCGACGCCGCGAACGGTTTCGTGCTCGACGGTTACCCGCGCACGGTCGATCAGGCCGACGCGTTGAAGAAGATCCTCGAGCACAACGGCACCACGCTCGACGCGGTGCTGTGCTTCGTGGTCGCGGAGGACACCGTGGTCGAGCGGATGCTCGCCCGTGGGCGCGCCGACGACACCGAGGACGTCATCCGCAACCGGCTGCGGGTCTACCGTGAGGAAACCGAGCCGCTGCTCGAGCACTACGACGGTCTGGTCGTGACCGTCGACGGCATCGGTGAAGTCGATGAGGTCAACGCGCGGGCGCTGAAGGCGCTCGGTCAGTAATCAGCGGATCGGAGTACTGAGGCCGGATGGTCTTCAACCGTAAGAAGAAGGTCGTGCCGTTCCGTTCGGCGGGCGAGCTGGATGCCATGCAGGCAGCCGGCGCGATCGTCGGCGCCACGCTGGTCGCCGTTCGCGCGGCGGCCAAGCCCGGCGTCTCGACGCTGGAGCTCGACGAGGTCGCCGAGGCGACGATCCGCGACGCGGGTGCTGTCCCGTCGTTCAAGGGTTATCACGGGTTCCCCGGCTCGATCTGTTCTTCGGTCAACGATCGTGTGGTCCACGGGATCCCCTCGGCGAGTGACATTCTCGTCGAGGGCGATCTCGTGTCCATCGACTGCGGCGCCATCCTCGACGGCTGGCACGGCGACTCGGCGTGGACGTTCGGCATCGGCACCATCATCGAGGCCGATGAGTTGCTGAGCGAGGCCACCAGACTCTCGATGGAGACCGGCATCGCGGCGATGCTGCCGGGCAACCGGCTGACCGACGTCTCGCACGCCATCGAGCTGGGTACGCGCGCGGCCGAACAGGCGCACGGCCGGCAGTACGGCATCGTCGACGGTTACGGTGGCCATGCCATCGGGCGCGAGATGCACATGGATCCGTTCCTGCCCAACGAAGGCGCGCCCGGTAAGGGCCCGCGCCTGGTGGTCGGGTCGGTGCTGGCGATCGAGCCGATGCTGACGCTCGGTACCACCGAGACCAAGACGCTCGATGACGACTGGACCGTGGTCACCACCGACGGGACGCGCGCGGCGCATTGGGAGCACAGCGTCGCTGTCACCGAAGACGGGCCGCGCATTCTCACGCTGCGCCCGGAGTAGTTCACCGACGGCTTTTCGGTGAAGTAATCGTTCTAATCAGTCTGGTCGCCTGCGCGATCCTGTATCTCTGAGTGATGAGATCTCGGATCGCGCTGGTCGCCGTCGGTTGCGCGGCCTCGGCCTTGCTCGTCGGCTGCGGTGAGCCGCCGCCGGACGCGCGCTATACGGGATCGGGCAACACCTACGGCACCGCGAACGCGGGTTTCGAGACCTGCATGGTGACCGACGCGGGCGGCGTCGATGACAAGTCGTTCAACGAATCCGGCTGGAACGGGGTGAAAGCCGCGATCGACGCCAACCCCGGCGTCTACGGTTCCTACCGACAATCCAACAGTTCCGCCGACTACGAACCCAACCTGCGAGCCTCGGCCGACGACGACTGCGATCTGGTGATCGGCGTCGGCGGCCTGATGGCCGAGGCGGTGGCACAGGTGGCCGCGGAGTACCCCGATCAGCGTTTCGCGATCGTCGACGCGCACGTCGAGCTGGACAATGTCTACTCGATGGAGTTCAACGCCGCCCAATCCTCTTATCTGGCAGGCTATCTCGCGGCGGGAGTGTCCAAGACCGGCCGGGTCGCCACCTGGGGCGGCATGCAGATTCCCGCGGTGACCATCTTCATGGACGGGTTCGCCGCCGGAGTGGCCGGGTACAACGCGGCGCACGGGACCGCGATCGCCGTGCTCGGCTGGGATGTCGAGGACCAGAACGGTTCGTTCACCGGCAATTTCGACGATACGAGCGCGGGTCGCTCGCTCACCGAGAACTTCATCGCCCAGGGCGCCGACGTGATCCACCCGGTCGCGGGACCGGTCGGCATGGGTGGGGCGTCCGCAGTGCAGGACTCGCCGAACGTATCCATGATCTGGGTGGATTCCGATGGCTACGAGGCGGTTCCGGAGTACCAGGACATCATGTTGTCCTCCTCGATGAAAGACATCTCCGCCGCGGTGCGGGTGGCGATCGACAATGCCTTCGGCGACGGCGTCAAGGACGGCCGGTACGTGGGCACCCTGAGCAATGCCGGGGTCGGGCTCGCGCCGTTCCACGATTTCGACGCGAAGGTGCCCGAGCCGCTGAAGCGGGAGCTCACCACTCTTCGGCGCGACATCGTCGACGGCAAGATCGTGATCAATTCCCCGGCCGCCCCGAAGCTGTAGAGGACAGGCGCATGCGACTCGAAGCACAGGGACTGACCAAGGCATTCGGAACGTTTCTCGCCGACGACAGCGTCGATCTGGTGGTCGAACCCGGCCAGGTGCACGCGATCCTCGGCGAGAACGGCGCGGGCAAGTCGACCCTGATGAACATGCTCTACGGCATCCTCGAACCGACCAGCGGTCAGATCCTGATCGACGGCGAGCCGGTACGGCTGCGATCGCCGGGCGACGCCATCGCCGCCGGAATCGGCATGGTGCATCAGCATTTCAAGCTGGTCGGGCCGTTCAGTGTCGCCGACAACGTGCAGCTGGGTCGCGAACACGTCAAGCGGGGCAGCCTCGATCGGGCGACCGCGCGGCGGGCGGTGCTCGAGGTGTCCGAGCGGTACGGTCTGGCGCTGGATCCCGACGCGATCTGCGAGGACCTGCCGGTCGGCGTGCAGCAGCGCGTCGAGATTGTGAAGGCGCTGTCGGGCCGGACCGATCTGCTGATCCTGGACGAGCCGACCGCCGTGCTCACCCCGCCCGAAGTGGCCGAGTTGCTCGGGATCATCCGCAATCTCACGGCCTCGGGGATGTCGGTGATCTTCATCAGCCACAAGCTCAAAGAGGTGAAAGCGATCGCCGACACGATCACTGTGCTGCGGCGCGGGAAGGTCGTGGCCGAGGCGTCGCCGCAGGACAGCGAGGCCGAGCTGGCGGCGGCGATGGTCGGGCGGTCGGTCGTGCTCACCGTGGATCGCCCGCCCGCGCGGCCGGGCGAGATCGCGCTGGACATCAAGGATCTGACAGTGCTGGGCGAGCGGGGGACGCCGATGCTCGACGGACTGAGTTTGGCTGTGCGGGCCGGTGAGATCGTCGGGTTGGCCGGGGTCGAGGGCAACGGGCAGACCGAACTGGCCAGGGCGGTGCTCGGCACCATCACGCCCGAGGGCGGGTCGGTGGAGATGAGCGGGACCCCGGTCACCGGATGGAACCCGTATCGGCGGATCGTCGCCGGGCTCGGCTATATCCCGGAGGATCGTGGCCGCGACGGGCTGGCCGCCGATTTCACCGTCGCCGAGAACCTCGTCCTCAATCAGTACCGCGACAAGCCGCTGTCGAATCACGGGGTGGTCGACGCGGCGGCGGTGCGTTCGCTGGCCGACAAGGCCATCGCCGATTTCGACATCCGTACCAGGGGGCCGGGGGAGCTGGTGTCGGCGCTGTCGGGCGGCAATCAGCAGAAGGTGGTGATCGCGCGCGAATTCTCCAGGCCGCGTTCGGTTCTGATCGCCGCGCAACCGACGCGAGGAGTCGACGTCGGCGCCATCGAGTTCATCCATCGCCGGCTGGTCGCCGAACGTGACTCGGGGACAGCGGTTCTGCTCATCTCCGCGGAGCTGGACGAGATCCTGGCCCTGTCCGACCGCATCGCCGTGATCCACAACGGGCAGATCGTCGGCGTCCTGGCCCCGGACACGCCACGCGAGATCATCGGTCAGCTGATGGCAGGCCATCGTCCCGCCGATCCAGCACCCGCGAGCTGAGGACACCCATGCCGAGTACGACCATCGAGCCGGACATCGACTCACCCGGCGAGCGTAAGCCAGAAAAGCGCGACGTAGGCCGCACGTTCGTGGGGTACTTGACCGAGGCCAACAGCGTGATGGTGACGATCTATTCGTTGCTGCTGGCCTTCGCGATCGGCGCCCTGTTGATCATCGTCTCCGACGCGGCGGTGCGGGGTGCCTGGGGCTACTTCTTCAATCGCCCCGCCGATGCGCTGAGTTTCTCGTGGCAGGCGGTGAGCGCGGGATATCGCGACATGTTCGAGGGCGCGATCATCGACTTCGGGCGGGTGAGCCAGTACACCGACGGTGACGCCACCCTGGCCCAGGTGCTGCGCCCGATCTCGGAGACGCTCACCTACGCGACCCCGCTGATCTTCACCGGGCTCGCCGTCGGTCTGGCGTTCCGGGCCGGACTGTTCAATATCGGCGGGCACGGGCAGTTCATCCTCGGCATGCTCGGCGGCGTGATCGTCGGGTTCGCGCTCGACCTGCCGCCGCTGCTGCATGTTCCGCTGGCCCTGCTCGCGGGGGCGCTCGCCGGCGGTGTGCTCGGCGCCATCCCCGGTGTGCTCAAGGCGAAAACCGGCGCGCACGAGGTGATCTCGTCGATCATGCTGAACAATATCGCCACCTATTTCCTGCTCTGGGCGTTGAGCACCACGTTCATCCACTCGACGACCTCGCAGGAACTGGTCTCCAAGCAGGTGGACTTCTCCGGCCGATTGCCCCGGTTGCTCGGCTGGGCGGGCTCGGGCCTGCGGGTCAGCGCGGGGCTGTTGCTCGGGCTTTTGCTCGCGGCCGGAATCTGGTGGCTGCTGCGCAAATCCACCTTCGGCTACCGGATCCGGGCGGTCGGCGCCAATACGCACGCGGCGGAGACGGCGGGTATCGATATCGGGCGCACGTTCATCACGACGATGGCGGTGTCGGGCGGGCTGGCCGGGTTGGGCGGTGCCGCACTGGTACTGGGACTCAACCCCTACACGGTGAATCCGGGTACGGTCGCCGAATTCGGGTTCGACGGGATCACCGTCGCGCTGCTCGGGCGGGCCCATCCCGGCGGCATCGTGGCCGCCGCACTGCTGTTCGGTGCGTTGAAATCGGGCACGCTGCACATGCAGCCCGCCATTCCGGTCGAGATGTCCACGCTGTTGCAGGCGGTGATCGTGCTGTTCGTCGCCGCGCCCGCGCTGGTGAAAACCCTGCTGCACCTGCGCACACCGCGCGGTGGTCTCAACACTCTGGAAGCGAGGGGCTGGTGAGTACCACCACCGCGTCACCGGCCGTCACGGCCGAAGCCGTCCGGCACAATGTGGCCGGGGTGGTGCTCATCGTGCTCGGCATCGGTCTCGGCGTCCTCGGCCTGCTGTTCGTCGAGGGTGGGCGCACGACCACCTTCCGGCTGGATCAGACCGTCGAAAGTGGTTGGACCGTCGACACTCTCACGATCGTGCTGGTCCTCAGCGTGGTGACGGTGGTGCTCGGTGGGGTGCTGGCGGCGCGGACGCTCTCGCGGCGCGCGCACGGGGCGATCGTCGGCATCGCGGTGACGGCCCTGGTGATCGCGGCGCTGTCGTGGGTGGTCACGCCGGGTGTCGGTTTCCCGGTGGAGTTCGTGTTGGCGTCGACGCTGTTCCTGGCGCTGCCGTTCATCTTCGGTGCGCTGTCCGGCGTGGTCTGTGAACGGTCGGGCGTGATCAACCTCGGCATCGAGGGACAGTTCCTGGCGGGCGCGTTCACCGCGGTGCTGTTCTCGTCGATCACCGGCAGCCCCTACGCCGGGATTCTGGCCGCGGTGATCAGCGGCATGCTGTCGACGCTGCTACTGGCCTGGCTGGCGACCCGCTTCGAGGTGAACCAGCTGGTCACCGGTGTCATTCTCAATCTGCTCGCGCTGGGGCTCACCGGCTTCCTGTTCGAACGGCTCATGCGCATGGACCATTCGCTCAACCAGCCGAGCACGGTGCCGCGCATCGGTGGGTTCCTCCACGACATCGGCCTCGGCTTCCTGACCGACATCCCGGTGCTCGGGCCGGTGCTGTTCGACCAGAACCTGTTCGTCTATGTGGCGCTGGCCTGCGTGTTCGGGCTGTCGTATCTGCTGTTCCAGACCCGCTGGGGCCTGCGCACCCGCGCCGTCGGCGAACATCCGGCCGCGGCCGACGCCGCGGGCATCGACGTGAACCGCCTGCGCTTCTGGAATGTCACCTGTGCCGGCGCCCTGTCAGGTTTCGGCGGCGCCTCCTTCACTATCGCCAACAACGTGGCCTTCAGCAAGAACATGACCGCCGCGCTCGGCTTCGTGGCCTTGGCGGTGATGATCGTCGGCCGCTGGAAGCCGGTCGGCGCCCTGCTGGCCGCCCTGCTGTTCGGCTTCTCCAGTGCCCTGCAACGCTTCCTCAACACCATGCCGGGTAACCCGATCCCCACCGAGTTCCTCGGCATGCTGCCCTACATCGTCACCCTCGTCGTGGTCGCCGGATTCATCGGAAAGGCGGTCGCGCCCGCGGCCGACGGCATCCCGTACCGGCCGGGCGACAAGTAGTCAGCCTTCGAGCAGGACGGTGACCGGGCCGTCGTTGGTGAGTTCGATCTGCATGTGGGCGCCGAATTCTCCGGTGGCGACGGTGGCGCCCAGTTCGCGGAGTGTCTCGGCGAAGGTGTCGACGAGGGGTTCGGCGAGGGAGCCGGGGGCGGCGGCGTTCCAGGACGGGCGCCTGCCCTTGGCGGTGTTGGCGTAGAGGGTGAACTGGCTGACCACCAGGATGGGGGCGTCCAGGTCGGCGGCGGAGCGTTCGCCGTCGAGGATGCGCAGGCGATAGGCCTTGTCGGCCAGGGCTTTCGCGGTGGCCGCGGTGTCGGTGTGGGTAGCGCCGACGAGAGCGAGGAGCCCGTGGGGTACACCCGTCGCCGCCGGATCGATGCGGCCGACGACCTGATCGTCGACGCTCACCTGGGCGCTGGTCACACGTTGCAGCAGTACTCGCACAGTTCCGATCATGCCGGGTGACCGCGCCGGGCGGCATCCCGGGGCGATGTATCTGTCGGTGCGATCAGCACGGGTCCACTGGTCACAGCGGCTTTTCGCCGTGCCGATTCAGTCCTTGCCGAAGAAGAGGATATTCGGGCCGTAGTCGGTGAGCGGGGCCTTCTCCGCGGACTGACGGATGCCCGCGCCGGGGAGCTCGGTGACCTTGGCGAACATCTCGGCATTGCCGAAGGCGGCTCTGACCTGGGTCTCGGAGGCGTAGTCGGCGCCGTAGTCGGCCAGGGTCGCGAAATCCAGGGGGGCCAGCGGGGTCTCGAGGGGTGCCTGGCCCGCCGGCCTGCCGAGCGCGGCGTACTGGGTGGCGACGCCGTTGTCGTAGAGGCACAGTTCGTAGGAGATCTTCTCGATCGTGGCGACAGTGAGGACCGGCCATTTCATCGAGAGGGCCACGGCGAGTGGGTGTTTGCCGAGGGCGCCGATCTCCCAGTTGAGGCTCTTCACCGAAATCCAGCTGCCCGAAGACTTTTCGACGAGCACCACATCGGCGCCGAGCTCGGTCTCGAGGTTGGTCTTGGGTTCTTTGACGCCCCAGTGCTTGTCGTGCACCCCGGCGAAGCGGCCTGCGTCGACGGGATTCGCGCCGTCCTGGGCGTACGCGGCGACGATCGCGGCGCGTACCTGGTCCAGCGCGTCCGGCGCCGAGCACCGGACGGCGATCGCGCCGTAGGTCGCGGAGATCTCGACCGGTCGCGACGGCGGCTCCGGCATCGCCCCTGCCGCAAGGGGTTTGAGACCGACCAGGGCCAGCCGCCAATTGATCTCGTCGATCGTGGCCAGGTCGCCACCCGACTGGTATAGGATCTGCTGCTGGGTGAGCCGCCCCGCGCGTTCGAGGGTCGGTGCGCCCAGTTTCACCAGCGCCTGCGTGGTCTTGACGGTGAGATCGAGCTCCTCGACCCGGGTTTCCCGCAGTTTCGCCGTGCTCGCGGTGGTGGTCACCTCGGAATACAGGGTGCGGTAGCTCGCGATGGCCTGCTTGCGTGAGCGCCCCACCATCAGGGTGCGCAGCAGAGTGCTCAGACTCGCCAGGTACTTGCCCGGTTGTTCGGAAGCGCGCGCGTACATCGCCGCCCGAATCCGGACCGCCGACTCACTGGCCGCCACCGCCGCGTCGTGATCGAGCCGCATCAACCACACACCGCACTTGGACAAACCGTCGGCGCACATGGCCGAAACATCCGGGTAGTCCTGCGCGACCTGCCGATACGCCGAACAGGCGCTGCGAATGGTGTTCGTCGCGAGCTGCCGGTGCCCGACCAGCCGTGTCGCCTGCTCGAACAACCGCAACGCGTCCTGCAACGCACCTGCGTACTCGTAGGAGACGTACCCCCCGACCAGCCAGTGCAGCCGGATCGCCACCGCTTCCTGCGCGGGCTCCAGCGCCTCCGCCGTGCGGTCGCGCCCCGACGGATCATCCCTGGTCGTGAGCAGACCCTGTGCGAGCTCGGTCAGCGATCCGGCCAAGCGCAGGTAGTCGTCGGCATGCTGGCTGCGGGTGTTGGCGCGATTGGCTGCCACGCGCCGTTCGAGGCCGCTCAGATCGGTCATGAGCAGTTCCATCGCGACGTCAAGCTGGGCACCCATCGTTCGTTCGTTCATGGCCGTCCGGCGGCCGCTAGCGCTTTGATCGAGTCTGTCACAGATCGGTGTCGGCTGCCGGATCGTTCGCCGGAACCGGCTGTTCATCCGGCATCGGTGCCGGTGTTTCCTTGGTGCTGTGCATATTTCGCATTGCTCACTAGAATGCGATGCGATCGAGTCGGCTGCGAGAGTCGGCGGTGGGGTGCTTCGAGGAGCGGTTAGCGTGGGCGATTCTCCCTGGTCAGGACTGGCCAGTAAGGCAAAAGTCAAGGTCGAGACGGGAGCCGCGCTCGAGGCGGCCAAGGCGTGCAGTACGGCGATCGAGGTGTTCAAGGGTTGCCAGAATCTGTTCCGCGACCACGACCTCAACAACTACGACGAGTCCAAGCTGGGCGGTAGCCAAGTCGACGCGGGTCCGCCGCTGCGGACCAAGTTCATCTCCGAGGCCACCCAGGCCAAGGACCTGCTGGGGCGCTATATCGACTCGCTCGAAGACCTGGTCTCCATGTTCAAGGCCGCGGGCGAGTCCTACACCGACACCGACAAGGGCTCCGGCGACAACATCGCCGCGCTCAAGGGTGATCTGAAGAATGTGAACTCCTCGCCGGGTGCCAAGGATATGAAGGGCGAGGTCTCCCAGGCCGGTGGTTACACTCCGGCCCACTGGGAAGTCGATGTCAAGGTGCGGCAGGGCACCGGCATGGAAATCAAGATGGAGAAGCACAACTACGACATCGAGACCGCGAACGTGCCCAAGCACGCGGGCACCGCGACGGCGGAATCGGGCGGTGTGCGGATACCCGTCCGCGCCGCGGACAACATGTCCTGGCGTGACATGTACGACCTCGGTCAGCGGCTGTCCTGGCAGGAGGTGGCCAACGACGCTCCGATCTGGGAGGCGATGGCCCATGCCGTGCACGGCGCCGCCTACAACCTCGAGCAGAAGCTCGGTGAGATCACCCGCGACCGGTGGGAGAGCCAGGGCGGTGACGCCGCGTTCGCCGCGATCTCCACGTTCGGCAAGTCGGCGATGACCGCGAGTGACTCCTTCACGATGATGCAGCAGAACCTCGAGTACACCGCGAACTGGTTGTACGCGACCAAGGTGTCTATGCCGATCGACAAAGAAGACAAGTGTGACGACGATCTGCAGGAGAACCGCGATCGGTACAAGCGCCACTACGTCGACGGTGTCGGGCAGACCGAGAAGCTCTTCCCCGCGGCCGCGGAGCCCGCGGCGCCGAAGGGGCCGGTGAAGCCGCCGGAGAACAACAACAACAATAACAACAACAATAACAATAACGGCAACAGTAATAACAACGGCAATAACAATGCCGGTGGTAACAACAACTCCGGTGGCAGCGGAAATTCCGGTGGCAGTGGCAATTCCGGGGGTGGGAGCCAACAGCAGGCGACGTCGCCGGCCGCCGTGGCTGCCCAGCAAGCTGCCCAGCAGGCGGCCGCGGAGCTGCAGCAGAACGGCACCAACGGTTCGCAGCAGGGCGCGAACGGTCAGACGGCGGGTTCCATCGGATCGAACGGATCCACCGGATCCACCGGGTCGTCGGCGGGGTCGAGCGGCTCGGGGTCGGGCGACATGTCCAGCATCCTGTCCTCGGTGATGTCGGCGGTGACGTCCGCGGTGTCCTCGCTCACCCAGGCGCTGCCCTCGCTGGCCACCGCGCTGCAGCAGGTGTCCGCCGACACCAGCGGTACCGGCGCCACGTCGGGCCTGCCCGATTTCACCCAGCTGGGCAACCTGTTCGGGCAGTTCCCCGACCTGACCGAACTGCTGTCGCAGTCGCCCGAGCTCAACCAGCTGATCGCGGACAACCCTGCCCTCTCGCCGCTGGCGGAGTTGCTCGGCATCGATACCGCGACGACCGTCGACGGAGCGGGACTGCCGCAGGAGAGCACCGAAACGGCTGCGGGCGAAGCATTCCCGCGTGCCTCGCTGCCCGACTTCTCCAATCTCTCGGGTCTGGGCGAGGTCGTCACTCCGCTCACCGGCTTGCTCGCGGAGTCGATGGCGACCGAAGCGCCCGCGCAAGTGGTGGAAGCGCCCGCGCAAGTGGTGGAAGCGCCCGCGCAAGTTGTCGAAGCGCCGGTCGAATCCGTGGAAGTCGGCGCCGCCGGCTCGCTCGCGCACGCGCGGCCGGAGGCGCAGGCGTGACGCGCAAGTGGGAGCTCACCGACATCGAATTCCGGGTGCTGTGGCAGCGATTCGTCGGCACCGATCTGCCGCGTCCGCTCACCTTCCAGACCAGGACTCGCCTGCACGAGGACTACGAGGAGGAGAAGTACCAGGTCTGGCAGCGTCTGCAGCACACGGTCGATCCGACGCTTCGCTCGGTCTTCGATGTGCTGGAACGGCCGGAAGTATATGTGCGGCTGCGTGGTTGGAACGATCGTGCGCGTGACGACGCCGACCAGTGGCTCAAGGCCAGGGCCGCGCGAGCCGGTGCCAACGGATACCTGGTCTACCAGCTCCCCGGTGAAACCCCCACCCACAGTGGTGGTTACACGGTGGTCGACATCGGTCCCCACGGCCTGGCCGACGCCATCGTCGACTTGATGCCGACCACCGGTGCGGGCACTGGCGGGATGATCCCGCTCGTCACCGACGCGAGCGCAGGCGCCGGCGACGAGTACGGGCAGCGATCCTCGATGTTCTTCGAAGAAGCCGACACCTCGGTCGTCGAGCGCAGCACCGAGTTCTTCAACCGTTCCGCCGACCGCACCGGAACGATCAACATCCTGCAGAATCAGTCCATGTTCGGCTCGCGCGGGATGCATCGCGACATCCTGGTGTGGCGCGATCTTCCCGACGACGGACGCTATGTCATCGAACTCCCCAGCGAGAATCCCATCGCCACCCCGATGTCGCGATCGGACCTGACCGAGAAGGTCAACACGTCCATCCAGCGGATGATGTCGCGCGTGGAATCGCATTGGGAAGCAAGCGCATAGGGGCCGCGAGGTACCCACCGTTCACAGCGCTTTCATCCCGGGTTCGTTCCGTCGTGCGAGGCTGTTGCGCACGCGAAAGAGTTGTGGTGTGCTCAGAGCCACCACTCGTGGAGGGATGAGGGCGATGGGCACCTTCGAGTACGACGCCGACGATTTCCGGACCGCGGCCGGAAAATCGCGCAACGTCAGCACGCAACTCACCGGCATCATCAATACGCTGAACAGCTCGCTCAACGGCCGCGGAAACGTCTGGGGCAACGACAAACTCGGTCAGAGCTTCAACGACGGCCCCGGCGGCAACGACGGTTACGACTCCTCGTGGACCAACACCAGCGACAACGTCAAGACGATGGCGAAGTCCATGGGCGAGTTCGCCGACGGTCAAACCGAAAGCGCCGACTACATCGACAAGATGGAAAAGGGCAACCGCGACGGCTTGAAGTAGCCGCCGAGCTCGGGGCCGGAAGTCGGTTTCCCAGTCGAGGACACGGCCGCCCGGCTTACATCCGTTGTTGCTTCAGCCCCAGCGTGTGTAGGTCGATGGTCCTGGTCCGTCCCGCCCAGGCGTCGTACACGAGGGCGTCCGGGCTGGTGATGCCGTATCCGTCGCGGAGACCGGTGACGGCGATGGCGGCAGCTCGTCGGCAGTCGTCCATGGTGACCGGCGCGTCGAAGTCGACCCACCACAGGTGGGCGTTGGCCGCGTCGGGCTGGTGCCAACCCGCGCGGGTGATCGCCCGCCAACCCGCCGCATCGGGCTGCCACTCCGGTTCGAGTGACTTACTGCCGACGAGTTGGGCCGACAGTACGTCCTCATCTCTCGCGAATTGCACGAACCTTCGGCCGGAGACCGGCTTGGGTTCGAAAATGATCACGCGGGAGGTGTTGGGGAGTTCGTCGAGCCCCGAGGCCAGGCGGTCGGTGAAGGTCACCCAGTCGCTCATAGCTGTCCCTGTCGGGAGAGCTGGACTCGGTGGTCGAATCCGGTCAGCCATTCGTTGGTGACCAGGGCCAGCTTGATCGACCGTGCGAGTTCCTGCAGGAGCAGGGTGGAGTCCGATCCCGCCCATCGAAGTTCTTCGAGATCGCCATTGATTTCAGCGGTCGGTGGGCCGAGCGTGGCGACCAGTGTCTCGGCCATGGCCGAGTAGGCGGCGTGGACCTCGGTGCGGCCCTCGCTCGTGTCGGGTCCGATGGTGCTGGCGTCGACTTGGAGGCGCTCGACGTGGCCGTTGTCGGCGAAGGCCTTTCCGCTGGCCAGGCCGAGCCCGGTGTCGAGAAGAGCCCAGGCGGGTTTGCTGGAGATGACCTTCCAACCGAAATGTTCAGCGATTCGAGGAATTTCGGTGAGCTGCCATGTCCAGTCGATGGCGCGCAATCGGGTTGCCAGGTCAGCGACTTCCTCGGTGGTTCGCGTGTGCCAAGCAGTCATCGTGGTGTCCTGTCCGGTTGGAGCGCAGAGCCTTCGGCGGGTCGGTCGAGTGCGCCTTCCTCGTCCCAGTCGCGGCGGAGGAGCAGTTGGTGTCGAGGGCTGTAATGGTCTTCCCGACGGATTCGGCCGGTGGTATCCCAGGTACACCAGTAACCGATGGGGCCGGTGGGGGTCGACATCCCAGCTCGGATGAGTTTGCCGTCGTCGTAATCGGTGTGGAGCAGTTCCTCGATGCGAATGTCGGGGTCGGTGGTGTGTTCGGTGCGCTGCCCGCTTGCGTCCCATTTTTCGAGGAGCAGGGTCGTACCGTCCAGGCCGAGGAGGGAGCGCTGGCTGAGGGTTCCGTCTTCGTGCCAGGCGAGCCAGAGACCGAAGTGCTGGCCGTGGGTCGAGGTGCCGGCATATTTGCGACTGCCAAGGGTGTACCAGGCGAGTTGTGGTCCGTCCCAGTGCCCGCGGGTGTACCAGGACAGTTCGACGATGTCGCGGGTAACCCAGGTGTATTCGGCGAGCTGTCCGGTGAACAATTCGCTGCGGTCGTAGCGGGTGTCGGTCGCGGAGTCGTAGTGGATGTCGGGGTCTTCGCGGTCGCGGACCCCGGTGATGGTGGGTTTGGCGATCGTCTTGGCGTCGAAATCTTCGATCAGGACACCGTTGTCGTTCCAGCGTTTGCGATATCGCAGACAGCCGCTCGGATCGTATTCGTACTCCTCGACGAGGCTTCCGGCCACGTTCTCGACTGTCCAGCGGCCGCTTGGGAGACCGCGACGGTACTCGCCGAAGAACCGTGGGCTGCCGTCTGGATAGCGTCCGTAGCAGTAACCCGAACGAACGCCGTCGACATATTCGTAGCCTTCGACAATGGTGCCGCTGCTGTCGTCGACAATGTCGCCGGTGAACGGCTTGCCTTTGTAGAGTGCGGTGTTGCCGTCCATCCGCAAATCGGCGTTGTGGAGACTGATCTGGCTATCCACGAGATTCTGGATCTCTTCGTCGTAGATGTATTCGTCGTCTGCCAACGTGAACCCTCCGCTTTCGGACTGCTCGATCGGACCCGGGATGCCGTCAGAAGTACGACAGGAACGCCGCGTCGAAATCGGGGTCGCGGGTGTCGAAGTTCTGGGGAGCGTAGTCGAGGGCGCGGACGTGTTCTATGAACTCGGTGGGCAGAACGAGAGCCTGCTCGGCGAGGTACTTCAGCGAGTCCTCGCGCCAGATCCAGACGCCGTCGGAGTACAGGGAGGGGCCGCCCTCGATGTCGGCGTCTCTGGTGAACAGGTCGGGGGATTCGCCCATGACGTCGAAGATCGCGCGAACCTTGCGCATGTAGTTCAGAATCCGGTCGCGGTCGCCCTCGACGGTACCGGTGGGCGCGTCGAAGACCGAGGGCAGCTCGTCGTGCCCGCGCTCGTACATCTCGCGGTACATGGCCACCGGCTTCAATTCCATTGCGTGCGTCCCGTTCTCGATATCATGGAGTCTGTGTCCGGCTCGGCGTGCTCGTCGGCTCGGGGTGCCCCGTCGTGCCAGCGCTTCGGCGTGCCCCGACCCCGATCCTTCGCCCGCACCGGCTGGTCGTCAAGTCGCCCGCGCGGGGTTCGTTCCGGCTGCCTGGCGTTCATTCTGTCGTCACCACGGATTCGTCGGTAGCTGTCACTCTGTTGCGCAGGCGAACGAGTTGTGGTGTGCTCGACCGGGCATCACTATTGAGGGATGAGGGGCGATGGCGACGTTCACGGGCTCGAGTTGGTGACGTAGCGCTCCATGATCGATCTCCCATCTGGGCTGCATTGGCTCTCGATTCTTGCCGGCATGGAGTGGCCGGAGGGCAATGAAGACGAGATGTGGGCCATGGCCGAGGACTGGCGCACGGCCGCAGACAGTCTTCGTGGCCTGGTAGACGACGTCGATGCCGCCAAAGATGCTGCGTTCAAGGCGTATCCGCAGGGCGACGGCGTCGAGGACATGCTCAAGGCCTTCGAGGGGATGGCCCGCGGCGATCAGTCGGTGACCAAGCTGGGCGAACTGTTCGACATCCTCGGCGACTCGGTGTATCAGACCGGCACCGAGATCGAATACACCAAGATCATGTTCCTGTCGTCGCTGGGCTTGCTGGCGCTGGAAATCGCTGCGGCGTGGATCTTTCCGCCGACGGCTCCCGCGGTGGAGGCCGCCGCGATCGGCGTGACCCGCGTGGTGGCGCGAGGAATCTTCGGACGCGTGCTGGCCGCGATCCTGCGGCACGGCGCGAAGGCCGTGATCACCCGGGTCCTGAAGTTCGTCGGCCAGCACGTGGCGATCGACACGGCGCTGGGCACCCTGCAGGAACTCGGCGTCCAGCAGTGGCAGGTGGATCAGGGCCACCGCAAGGAGGTCGACTGGAACCAGGTCAAGGCGGCCGCGGTCTCCTCCGCCGCCGGTGGTCTGGCGGCCGGTCCGTTCGGCAACTTCCTCGGCAAGCGGCTCGGCGACGGCATGTCGCCCTGGCTCAAGGGCGCGATCACCGGCACCGGTGCCGGTCTGGTCGGCGCGGGCGGCGGCATGCTCGGCCAATTCGGGTACGAGGGTATGACCCAGGGGTGGGATCAGGCCTGGAACAACCTGAAGACCGCGGCGTCCGACCCGCTGATGTGGAGTGCGGGCGCCACCAACGGCGGACTCTCGGGACTGAACAAGGCCGGGGCGAATTCCGCGTGGTCGGCGATGAAGCCCGGGTTGTTCGAACGTCCCAGCTTCAGCTCGCAGGTTCGCGATGCCATGCCCGGCCACGACCTCGGAACATTCGGGCAGAACGACGGTGCGGGCGGCGACGGGTCGTCCAACCGTCCCGGCGGTGAGGGCGAGAACCGGGCCGGAGCCGACGACGAGGCGACCGGTGCCGGTGACGACGACGGCGTGCGCGCGGGTGCGGGCGACGACACCATGGGCGGCGAGGGCTCGGGCGAGTCGCGAGCCGGTGCCGGTGACGACAGTCAGTCGATGCGCCCCGCGGGCAGCACGCAGTCGCCCGAGAGCGAAGCCCAGGGGCCGACGAATTCCGAAGAGGGACGGGCGAATCAGCAGTCCGGCGACGACGGGCAGTCCTCGGCCGAGGGCGGTGCGGCGGCTGGGCGCCAGGACTCCAAGCCCGAGGTGCAGGGCGGCGAATCGCAGGCGGGCGACGGTGGTCGTCAGGACGGCGGCGGCCGTGCCGAAGGGGAAACCCCTGCGGCGCAGTCGGATTCCGGGCAGGACAAGTCTCGGGCCGGCGAGGCCGAGCAGGCCGATGGTGCGAGCGTCGGCGAGGGCACGCGCACCGACGCGCAGTCGAGTGGTCAGCCGGTCACTCAGGTCAACGACACTCCGGCGACCAACCGGGACACCGCGACGCAGGCCGGGGCGCCGGTCGGCGCGGGTATGACGGGTGCCGGTCCCGCGGCGACGGCGGGGCCCTCGCCCGCCGCGACCGGTCAGGCGCCGGTCACCAATCAGGCCGCGACGCCGACGACCGGTCAGCCCGCCGCGAGTCCCGCTCAAACACCCAGTGCCCCAGCGCAATCGACGCCGCAGCAGTCCACTCCGGGCCAGCAGTCGACGCCCGCGCAGGGTTCGCAGCCCGCGGCCCGCCCCGGCGCGCCGGAAGTCCGCGCGGGGCTGACCGACGGCGTGCAGCCGGGATCCGACATTCGTTCCGGCGCACCGGAAGTCAGAACCGATAACCCGACTGTCGACGAGTCGGGGGCGGACCCGCAGGGCACCGCCGAAGATCCCGGTGCGACGGGTCGACCCGACGGTGAGAGCCGCGCGGGTGTCGGTGAACAGCGCGGCGCCGGTGTGGCCGAGACGCCGCTTCAGGGGTTGCAGGCTGCGCCGGGCGAAGCGCCGCCGACCCGCGCGGGCGAGCCCGACGCAACCGCCGACCGGACTCGGGTCGGCGATTCCGAGGTTCGGCCGGAGTCCGATCCGCTGGCCGATATTCCGCCGGTGGTGCCGATCGTCGGTGCGGACCCGGGCGCGAGCCCGGCCCGGCCGGGCGCGGAAACGGGTCGTCCCGGGCGACCGGGGGCCGGCGACGCCGCCTCGCCGCGGGACCGCGCCGACTCCGGCGATGATCGCAGGCAACCGCAGCCCGACGACAACGACAGCGGCCCGGTCTATGACACCCAGCTGCCCAACGGCCAAGGCGTCGTACACCATCCGACCGGCACGGCCATCGGTGAGGACGCCCGAACGCACCGGGTGAGTGAGAACGTCCGCAACGACGGCTCCCACGACGTGGTCGTGCACGGGCGGCGCGACGGTTCGGTGACTCCGAGCAACGGGGACCCGGTCCACCCGCGCGACATCGTCGACGCGATCCGCAGCAACCCGAATTACGTTCCAGGAACGCCTATCCGGCTGCTCTCCTGTCACGCGGGCAACAGCAAGGGCTGGGCGCAGTACATCGCCGACCAGCTCGGCGTCGATGTCACCGCGCCGACCGATCGAGTCGGTGTGCGGCGCGAGCCCGGCTCCGATCCGGTGATCGATCGCGGTGGCCAGTGGCGCACGTTCAGCCCGGAGTCCGCGACGACGCCGAGCGATACACCTTCGCCCAGAACGGATTCCGATCCGTCCGATACTCGTGATCGCGACACTCTCGACGGCGACGGACCACCACTGGATCGCGAGCTCGTCGACTTCATGAGCGACCAGGACCCGCCGACCCGCCCGACCGCGATGTCGTTCCTCCAACCCGAACCGGGGACCGTCAACGCACCGTTCAGCCGAACGCCCGGTGTCGACGCGCATCTGCTGGGCGTGCTGGATCCGAACGACCCGATGGTGCAGACCGCGGGCGATCCACCCCGGATCACCCATGTCGGCGGGGAGCCGATCGACGAGTTCTCCCACCGGCTCAGTGCCGAGCGCGGCCAGGCGTTCGTCGACGCGTCCACGCCGGACGCGGCCCTGGTCGCCGACTACGAGCAGCACAAGGCCCAGCAGAAGGCGCTGGAAACCGCGAAGTCCGACAAGGGCCGGGCGGTGCGCGATGCCGCGATGGCCCTCAAGGACGCCCGGACAGCACACACCCGCGCTGTCGAAGCCGCTGCGGACGCACGCAACCGCGGCGCCGAGGACGCCGACGCGCTCGGCCGCGCCGCCGAGGAGGCCGCGGACGGGGTGCAACGCGCGGAGGCAGGCGTCGCGGACGCCAAGGAGCAGGCCGCGGCGGCCAAGACCGCCCTCGACAACTTCCTGGCCGCCGACGCTGCCGAATCCGAGGCGGGCAATTCGCCCGCCAAGCGCTTGGAGAAGGCCGAAGCCGAGCGGCTGCCCGGCAAGCGGCGGGGCCACGTCACCTCCATCACCATCGACCGCCTGACCGGTCGCGTGTACGAAGCCGCCAACGGCACCTCCGAGCAGCGCATCCACCCCAGCGAGCTGCACCCGACGCTGCACGACAACGTCGCCCGCTACCAGGACCCCACCGACGCCTACCACAACGGGCGCGACCCGGCCCATTTCCCGCACACGGACAACCCGCTGGGCCACGCCGAAGTGCGCGGCACCAACGCCGCCCTGCACGATCGGGAACTGCTCAACCAGCAGCGTGACCCCGGCGATCAATTGCCGACCGACTTCGACGGCCTCGCCTCGATCCTCAATTCACCGTTCGTCCCCAGCCGTGGCGTCGAAGCACCTTGCTGTGCGAACTGCACCCGGGTGGTGCAGGGCACCGAGAGCACCGCGGGCCACATCATCGACGAAGGGGCACCCCGGGTCGACCCGCTGCGGCACGCCGATCTCGAACAGGCGGCCAGGGACGGCAATCCCATCGAACCCCGGTTGGTCTCACCCGAATATCCGGAGACCGACTTCATGGGCGACGACGATGATGTCGCGGGTCCGGATCGCGGATCTGATGATTCGGTCCCGAGCGGAATGGTCCGTGGCGACGACGGGTTGTTGCGTCGGCCCGGCGATCGGCTGGACAGCTATCGAGATCCGGACGGGACCTGGCATCACGTCGATGACCCGGCGAACTCTGTTCGAGACCAGCGATTCCGTCTCCAGCGCCCCGAAGGTGGGTATTTGCGCGGCGACCCGCTCGTCGACAGCGAATACCTCCACGAGGTGCAGAAGGGTGATTCGGAGACGCACACGATGCGGGACTCGGATCGCGCTGACGCATTGAGCGATGCCTCCGACCGTCGGATGGAACTCCAAACCGAGCGCAACGGGGTACGAGACGACCTCGATCGCCTCATGGGTGAGTTCGATGTCAAGAACCGACATGATCTGGCGCCGGAGAAGGTCGCTGGGAAGATCGAAGATCTCACCGCGGAGGTCATGGCCGACGAATCGCTGACCCCGGAGGAGATGGTCGCCAAGCTGGAGTCCCTGGCGGATCTGGAGTCCGTGGCCGAGCAGTACTACAAGCTCGGCACAGAGATGGTCGGCGTCTCGAAGTTGCTCGGTGAGACAGCGGGACTCGATGTGGCGCTGAGCCGACCCGGGGCGGTGCTGCTCACGCCGTTCGTCGGTGCGTTCGATGGTGCAGGCGTCGTCGATATCGCGTCGTATGTGCCACCCGCCCATGCTGATTCGTCGCCGACCCTGCTCGTGATCGAGGCCAAGGGCGTCGGCGCGGACCTCGGTGGTTCGAAGATCGCTCGCGCGGAACAGGGTTCTCCCGAGTACCTCCGGCGCACGCTGGACATGGATCAGAATCTGCGGCGCGTTCTCAACGAGATACCGGAACAGATGCGCGCCCGCGGTATCGATCCCGACAGTCCCGAAGGGCGCGCACTGCGAGAAGCCGTCGATGCGCTGCGCACAGCCCGCGACAACGGCACGTTGCAGGTCGAGTACAAGCTCGTCCACGCATCCGAGAAGGGCAAGGTGACGGTCACCGAACTGTTGCTCGAGCGAGACGGCACGAATCTGCTGGCTGATGTGCCCTTGCCGTTCGCTGCCGATCCGGCAGCAGCCCTGAACAATTCACCGGCGCCGGAAAGTCATTCGGAAACTCGAACCGGTGACGACCGGATCGACTATATGGACGACGACGATGTCTTGCCGACGGACTCGTCCGAAACTCCGGCCTCCCGGACCGACGATGCGGCCGACCTCGGGCCGGCGATGTCGAAGATCACACCGGTGCCCGAGACTGCCGATGATCCGGGTTCCAGTGATGTGCCCGATGCGAAGGCACACCTGCTCGGTGAACTGGACGGCGACATCGTCCGAGACGGCGACGGCGAGATCGTGTCGATCGATGGTGAGTACATCGACGACTATGCGCGCAGGCTTGCCGCAGACCGCGCGGCCGACTACGCGGCGGCGGCCGATGCTGCCAAGAGCCGGCGGGCTGCCGACATCGTGGCTGCCGAAGCCCAGCGCAGCGAAGTCGAGCGGCGGCTCGAAACGGCGAAGAGAGCGAAAGTGGACGCGATCGCCGCGCTCAAACAGGCGGCGCCGGAGGACAAGCGTGCTGCTGTCCAGGAGCTCAAGCGGACAGAGGCGACGTTCAACGGTCTGAGAGAAGAACTCGACCGCGCGCAGAGCGACTGTGTCCGGGCGTACGACACCCAGAACCCCATCGGCCCGGTCATGGCTGTCACGATCGATCGCCTCACCGGCCGGGTCTATGAGGCTGCGAACGGTCCCAGCGGCAGCCGCATCCAGGTCGACGAGCTTCATCCGCGCGTCGACGAAAACGTCAGGGCCACAGGCCAGGACATGGCGGAGCTGGCGCGCGGGGTGAGGAGCGAGCAGGCCTTCCCGCATGGTGACGATCCGCTGCGCCACGCCGAGGTACGGACTACCAACGAGGCGCTGCACGATCGCGACCGGCAAGGTGTGCCGACCGATCGAAACGCCATGCGCTCGCTGGTGCACGCTCCGGTGAGTGTCGGTAACCGCGACCACCCCGGAATGCTCTGCTGTGCGAACTGCACCAGAATGGTGTCCGGGACCGAAAGTGCCGAAGGCCATTACCGGAATCACGATGGCTTCGATCCGAAGGATCCCATCGCACCCGAGCGACGTGCGGACCTGGACGGGCAGCTGAATCCCGATGGCACCCCCCGCAAACCAGGATTGGTCTCGTGGGACGGCGCGCCGCGTGTCGACGACGGCACCGACTTCATGGGTGACGAAGACGGCGAAAACCGTCAGCGCAAACCGGACTTCGCCGATCCCGAACCCGAGACCCCACAGCGTGAGGTGCGCGTCGAACTCGGTGCCAACGGAGAAGTCGTCGCGCTGCACATCCAGCTGGCAGACGGGCAGTGGGTGGTCGCGCGTAACGACGGCGACGAAGCCACGCAGAATGTGCCCGCGCGCAACGACGCGGACATTCCCGAAGTCGATACCCGGAATGCCTTGCGGAAACTGGTCGACGATCTCAATGCCGGGTATCAGGGGCTGAATCTCAAGTACCCGTCCGGATCGGGTCTCGACGGACGCGGGCAGACCGCGTTGCGCGACGGCGTCAGTGGCGGCGCGCACCTGCTGACCGACCCGCCCGCGACGCCGGCACCCGCGCAGCCCGCGCCACCGGTGGACGGTCCGATGATCAGCGAACCACCGCCCGGTGCGGGCGATCCCGCGTTGAACGTGGCGCGGATCGGCAAGGAGGGGCTCACCTGGTACCACAACCGTGAGCACATTCCGGTGATCGGCGGGGTGCTGGGACGCGAGGCGGATTCGGCGGGCAATTACCGCCCGGTGTACTACCCCGACGGCACCGAATACCGGCCGTGGATCTCCGATGCCGATCCGAACGCGGTGCGCGACACCGTGCTCAGCGAGCTGCGGGCCAACCGGATGGACGCCGACGAGGTCCGCGACATCCTGAAGGAACTGTTCGCGGACGCCCGCGATCCGCGGTTGCGCCAAGACCTGATCGACGATCTGGAATTCAACGGACTCATCGACACCGACGAGGCGCGGGCGATGGAGGACGCGCCCGTTCCGCCCGCCGAGACGCCGCCGGAACAGCAGGGTCCGCCGCCCGAGGATGAGACGCTGGCCGAGATGGCCGAGCGGCTCGGTATCGATCTCGACGGTGAGGGACCCCGGGATGTGCGCCGGGCGATCGACCTCCAGAGCCACCGGCTGCTGCGCGAGATCGGTGCGATCGAGGGCCTGGCCGACGCGGCACGCCGAGCCGACGAGGAACAGACCCGCCCGTACCGGCGCGCCGATCATCCCGCCGACCCGGCGCCTGCCCCTGACGACCGGACGCTGCACGGTCCTGACCGCCTGCGCGAGATCGAGTCGGACGAACCACGGGACGACGCCGACTATTACGACGACGACGAACCGGGCGGCGCCGAGCCGTCGCGCAGTCACTGGGGCGACACCAGTTCCCCACGCCCGGTGCCGTTCTCGCGGGAGGTCAGCTTCCTCGACAAGGATCCGCTCGGCCGGTTCCTGCGCGACCTGATCGTCGCCTTCGAGGGCGTCACCTCGCTGCGCGACTACGACCGGGTCGGCAACGGCGCGGACCGGCTGCCCGAATGGGCCAGCTTCTCCGACGATCGGGAGCCGGGCCGGGACGAGGCGCGGGCCCGCGAGTTCTTCGAACACGCGCTGCGCCGCGACCAGCTGCGTGACGAATTGTCCGGCTGGGCGGCGATGTTCGGCCGTGACCTCAGCGATCTGTCCGGCGATCGCATGGAACCGACGCTCAACGAGCTGCGTGACGCGGCTCGGCAGCGGGCCCAGAACCTCGCCGATTTCATCGCCGCAGCGCAGCCGATCCTTCAAGGTGACGGCGCCGAACCGGTGGGCAAGTCCTACGGTGATCAGGTCGCGCGGGTGCCCGATGCAGACGGTGGGCCGGACCGGTTGCTGGTCGTCGACGGTGCGCTCGACCGGGAGGAGGCGCTGGCCCGCGCGCTGCGGGACAACCCGGAGCTGGCGATCGACATCGACAACGGGGTGCTGCGGCCCGACTTCCGGGCCGTGCACGCCGACGGCGCGGGCAGGCAGTTCCTCGATCCGGTGGCGACCCCGGAGGTGCAGCACATTCGGCGCACTGTGGACGGCGCCGAACTGCAGGTGACGATGATGCGCGGCGAGGACGGCGAGTGGCGCCCGGTCCAGGCGACACCGGAACCGCCGCCCGCCCCGCGCGACCGTGCGGACATGGTGCGCGACATCGTCGATCTGGCAAGGCAACTCGGTCTGGGTCCGGCTGCGCTGCACCCGGACAATATCGACGCCACCATCCGCGCGCTGCACCTGGACAACGCGGTGCGCGCCGGGCAGGCCGAGGCGCTGTTCGATTACGCCCGCACGATGGCCGACATCGAGACCTTCTACCTGATCGGCGACGCGCGCGATCAGCTGACATCGCGGCTCGGTATCGCGGAGGGCGAGCTCACGCCGAGACGGATCGCCGAGGCCCTGACCGATCCGAAACAGCGGCGCGGCAAACGCCAGCAGCAGTTCGAGGACCTGCTCGACGGGCAGCAGCGCGAACCGAGCAAGACCGCCGGTTACTCCCAGCAGCTGCGCAACGTCGACGCGGCCGCGGTCAAGGCGGCGCAGGAAGCGCTGATCAAGGCGCTGAGCCCGGGAAATCCGGAGGCACTGCGCCCGAAGGTCAGCAAGACCGACCCACTCACGGGCCGGTCGAAGGTCGGCCCGGCCGATAGCGGCATCGATCCGGCCAAGCTGCGCAAACTCGTCACGCGGATGCACCGGCTCGGCGCGGGCGACCACGCGCGAGGGGCGCTGGCCGCCTACGCCGACGCGCTGATGCGCATCGACCCGTACACCGATCATCCCGCGGGCACCAGAGCGGCTGATCCGCGCACCACCGGCGACCCGCACATTTACGACCGCAACGCGATCCACGGCCTGCGCGATGTGGTCGACGCCGCCGAGCCCGGTGCGAATCCCGTCGATTTCGCCGCCCAGGTCGCCGGCAACATCGCCCGCTCCTATGGCGCGGACGAGCCGGTCGGTCCGAATGATCCACGGCCACAGCCGAATCGAGACTGGGCGCGCTTGGTCGGCGTGGATGTGTCCACCGTCGACGGCGCGAAGTTCGTCGAGATCTACGAGGCCTACCGCGACGGCAAGATCGAGAAGCACGAGGGTCTGAGCCCGGAGAAGCTGGCCGCCGAGATCGCGGCCATCCGCGAGGAGATCCGCCTCAGGACCGAGCAGCTCGAGCAGCTGAAGGCGCTCACCGACGAGTTCTACCGGCCGGTGGCCGACCTGCCGCCCGCCGAGGGAACGCCGGCCAGGGAACACCCGGGGTCGCAGCCCGACGGGTTGCCCGAGGGTCGGCGCGGACTGCCCGCGGGGCCGGAGGGTGGCAAGCCGGGCGGGGGTCCGCGACCGGTTGGCCCGCAACCGGATTCGGGCCGACCCGATTCCGAGGTGCCGCCCGAACGCGGCCGCGACCTCGACGATCGGGCCGATGCGAAGCTCGACCAGACCATGCGCAAGCTGGACGAGGTCGCCGACGAACTGGCCGAACCGATTCCCTCGCTGGACGACCTGGTCGGACCGGGTGATCCGGTCGATCCGCTGGCGATGATCGACGACGCCGTCGAACGCCAGAACAAGCTGCACGACCAGGCGGACGAGCGCCGCGCCAACGGCGCCGATGCCGCGCTGGAGGACACGCTCCGTGATCTCGACGGTGTCGACGAGGACCTCGCCGCGTTGGAGTCGTACCTGCGCGCCCAACGGGATTTCGACGCCGCGCAGGCGGAGATCGCCGCCAGGTTCGAGGAACTGGCGGCCAGGGACGCGGAGGCCGCCGCGCGGCGTGGCGATGACGCCGAGGCGGATTTCGCCGTACGCGCGGCCGACCTGGCCGCGCTCGAGTCCTACCTCGCCGCGCAGCAGCAGTTCGACGCGCTGCGTGCCGAACTCGCCGAGGCCGCGCAGACACGGCCCGACGAGCTCGACGCCGAAGCGTTGGCCGACGCGCAAGCCCTCGAGTCGTATCTGCGGGCGCAGCAGGAATTCGATGCTGCCCGTGCGGAAATGGCCGCCCGGTTCGCCGCCGCGGTCGAACGGCAGGGCGCCTCGATGCCGGACAGCGGGAACGGGTCGACAGGCGAGAGCGACAACCGCTCGCGTGCCGAGGGTGCTTCGCGTGAAGACGACGGTTCGCGTGACGATGACGACGATTCGGGTGATCCGCCCGCGGCGCAGACGGCGCCCGGCGGCCCGCCGTCCAAGCCGCCGTCGCGTCCGCCGACCGCACCGAGCCCGGAACCCGAAGAGCCGGCCAAGAATTCGTCGCCACTGGATTTCGGTCTGCCCAAGACGCCCGCCGAACTGGCCGTACTCGGCGACGCCGTGGTGGATCAGCCGGTCACCGACGGTGTCGACGCCGGTGACGAACCCCAGCGCGCGTACCAACGCAGAGACTTCCTCAACGATGTCCACCAGTTCCTCCAGGAACTCAGCGATCTGCCGCCCTCGGTAACCGCCGACACGCCACCACTCACTCCACAGCAGGCCGAGCAGATCCGCGTACTCGCCGACGCCCTCGGCCTCGGTGACGCGCTCACCGGCCAGCGTGATCCGCTCGGAGCGCTCGCCGAGATCGCCGATATGGCGCGGGCCCGCGGATTCCTCGACAGCGCACTGGATCCCGACGCCGAACTCGGCACACCCATGCGGTATCCGGACGACTACGAGCCGCTCGACGTCGACGAGCTGCAGGACGGGCTCGACCACTGGCGGGTCGAGGGCGATCCGCAGGTGCGTGCCGAGATGGCCGAGGAACTGCGGCTGGCCGGACTCGACGACCCACGCCAAGCCCTCGGCGCCGATCCGGAGCCGAACCCGCAGGCCACGCCGCTGCACCCGTCCTCGATACTGCCGCCGGAAGACGGTGCCCGTCAGCCGGGCGGGCCGAGGATCGAGCCCGCGCAGCAGGCGATGGATCGCCTGGCCGCCAGGTTCGGTGTGGATCTCACCGATGCGGGCTCACTCGATGCCGCACGGTATCGCCAGTTGCTGCGGGCGGGTGCGGTCGAGGCGTTCGCCGCCGCGGTCCGGCATGCCGAGGCCGCCACCGATCCGCAGCAGCGGGCGCTGCGCGAGGCCATCGCCCGGCGCTGGGCGGCCCGGCTGGGACTGCCCGCCGACCCCGGTCTCGTCCGCGCCGCCGACGACATCAACCGGTTGCGCGCAGGGGTGACGCGCGACGCCGGTGATATGGCGCACCTGTATCAGATGGTGCGCACCGAGCTCGACGACCGCGTGCTGTCGCTCGACGTCGACGGCGACAAGATGCTGGTGCGGCTGGTGGCCGACGGGCCCGACGCCTGGCATCTGGAACCACTCGCGCGCATCGAACCGAAGCCGTTCACCACGACCGCGGACAAGGCTGTCGAGGTGCCGCCGAAGAAGAACTGGCTGCGCAAGCTGTGGGACCGGCTCGTCAATCGCGGTTACTACGGCGACAATCCGAAGTATCCGTCCGGATCGAGCATGGACGGTGCCGGTCAGTCGATGCTCGGCCACAGTGCCGGGCTGCCGTTGACCACGGTGAAGGACTCGACGCCAGGCCAGCCCGGCGGCGAATACGACCAGCTGCAGATCAAGTTCAATCCGGCGCGCATCCTCAAAGAGGGTGTGCTCATGTGGCAGAACCGCGAGCTGGTGCCGATCCTCAAGCACCTGTCCTCGCGGATCGCCGATCAGGCGGGCGAATTCCTGCCGCTGCGCAATCTCGACGGCAGCGAGTACAAGCCGTGGATCTCCGATGCCGACCCGCAGCTGCGCCGTCAGATCGAGCAGGACCTGCGTGACGCGGGGCTGGAGCATCTGCTCGAACCGGAGAGCTTGTCGCCCGAGGAGCTGGCTGCGCGGGAGCCGAAGCAACTCGCGGACTCCGATGAGCCGGTGCAGATTTCGAGCGAGGGCGAGGAAGTTCCCGCGGTTGCCGAACCGCTGCCGCCGTGGCTGCAGGATGTGGTCGACGCGGTCAACGGACGCATCTCCGATGCGACCGTGCTCGAGGCGATCGCCCGCGAACTCGGTGTCCAGCTCACCGATTTCAGTGAAGAAGGGCTGCGCAAAGCTGTCGCCGAGGCCGAATACCGGTTGCTGCGCCGCGACGGTGTGATCCAGGCGCTGGAAGCGGCCGCGCGATTCTTCAACGCCGAGCACGCGGACATCCCGTTCCGGCCCGCCAACTTCCACAGCAAGGACCCACTCGGCGCCTACCTCAAGGAAGTCGTCGCGGCCAAGGGCGACGAGTTCAGCTTGCGAATGCTCAACTGGCGCGGGGTGAACAACGGCGGCGAATGGGTCAACATCTGGGGCGATCTCAGCGACGACGGCGGCGATCCGACCGTTCACGCCGAGGACGCACGCAAGATCTTCGACGACGCGCTGCGCCGCGCCGGACTGCGTGACGAACGGTCCACCTGGGCACACCTGGCCGGGGCGGACCTGGAGGCGCTGGTCAACAATCTCGACGGCGAGATCGCGAGGCTGCGCGGGCAGCTGGACGACAACGTCGGCGTGCTCGGTGAATTCACCCAGCGGGTAGCCGATTTCAACGACAGCGACAGCGGCGACCGGCTCGTGGTCGACACCGAGAACGGCAAGATCGCGATCGTCGACACCGGGGCCGGACACGAGGCCGCGCTGGCCCGTGCGCTCGCCGAGGCCGACGCCGACTTCATCGACCGGCTCAACCGTGGCGAGGTCGACATCGAGATCCGGGTGGTCGGCATCGACGACGGCGGCCGCGTGCACATCCTCGAGGTCGACGCGCCCGAGGTGCGGCACCTGCGCACCGAGGTGGACGGGCGCACGGTCGACGCGACGATGGTGCGCGACGGGACGCAGCCGTGGCGGATGATCGAGCGGCCGCCCACGGGCGCCGAGCCGGCCGCCGACCTTCCCGCCGTGGCGAATGACACGAATCAGCCTGTGCCGGAACCTCGTTCGCTCGCCGAACTCAGGGCCGACATCGCCGAGGTGGCGCAGCGGCTCGGCATCGACGATCCGTCGAACCTGTCGGGGGAGCAGCTCGACGCGCTGCTCGCCGAGCAGGAACGCGCCAATCAGGTGCGGGCCAGGCAGGTCGAGGGGCTGGTCGACTACGCGCGCAGCGCCGACGCGATCGACAACTTCAACGCGCTGCACAATGCGCGCAGTGCGTTGGCACTGCGCTTCGGGGTCACGCCGGAGGCGCTCAGCCCGGAGGCGATCGCCCGTGGGCTCGCCGACCCGGCGACGCGGGTGGAGCTGCATCGTCAGCGGTCGGCGAACCTCACCGATTACGCGAAGCTGCTGCGCGCACTCGACCCGGCGGCCGTCGACGCCGCCCGTGACGCGCTCGCCCCCCATCTCGGCCTACCGCGCGGTGCGCTGCCGCTCGACGCGGCGGCGCTGGCCGAGGCGCTGTCCAACCGGGCCGCGCGCGGTGAAATCGACGATCTCGTCGGGCCGCTCGCCGACTACGTGCGGGCGCTCGCGAAGGTCGATCCGTACGCCGACAACCTGGTCTACAACCCGGACACCGACCCGCGCGCCATCGGCGACGACCCCCCGGTGCACTTGCGCGACGCCCTCGACTTCCTGCGCGAAGTGGGCGCCGACAACCTCGGCAACCGGTCGCCGCTACCCGCCGCCCCCGAGGACGCCGTCCCCGGACCGAGCCGCGACCACGCGCGTCTGCTCGGCGTCGACCTGACCGACGCCGACGACAAGCGGGTGGCACAGGTCTACGAGTGGTTCCGCGACGGCCGCATCGACAAGCACGAACGCCTGACCCTCGAACAGCTGGCGCGGGTGCACGAGGAGATCCGCGACGAGATCCGGCAGCGCGCCGCCGACATCGCCCGCCTGCGCGAGCTCCTCAACGAACCGTTCGTCACCGACCCCGAGATCGACGCGCCCACGTCCCCACTCGCGGTGGACGGTGGGCCGACCCACGGTGCCCCCACTCCGGATTCCCCCGCACTGCCCACACTTGATCGCGCCACGCCTGCGCGCCCCGGTACACCCGCGCCGCCGGCGTTGTCTGTGGGTCCGGATGTCAACGGCAACAGCCAGGTTCCGCCGGCGTTGCCTGCGGGTTCGGATTCCGATGGCAACAACGAGGTTCCGCCAGGGTTGCCTGCGGGGCGGGATGCTGACGGCGACAACCAGATTCCGTCGACATCGGGTGTGGGGCCGGATGGCAACGGCAACAACAAGGTTCCGCCGAGTTTGTCCGCCGGTCCGGATATCGACGGTGAGAACAAGGTTCAGCCGGGTGCTGGTTCGCGGCAGGATCCGGGCTCCGACCCGGCTGCCGAGAACGCTGACTCCGGGCTGCCGACACGGAGGCCGGGATCGCCGGATCCGAGCGAACGAGTGGGCCAGAGAGAGCGCGGCGACCTTGGCGACCCGGCGAATTCGCCGACTCCGCGCAGGGTCGGCCCGGTGGGCGCAGACCCGGACGTTGTTGCGGGCGAAGTCGATCCGAACGGAGACGTCGGCGCGGCTCGAACGGGCGACGGCAGTGCGGCTGGGCAGGCCATCCCGCGTGAGCCCGATCCAGTGGGTGCTGGCGCGAATGTAGTGGTGGGCGAAGCTGATCCGAGCAAGCCGACATCGGGCGTTGACCGGGGCGACACCGGCCGGGCCGAACAAGAAGGTTCGGAGGCGGGCCAGGGTGCGCGTCGGCCGTCGGTGGACGATCCGGATTCGGGTGTCGATGACGGCGAGCCGACCACGGCCGGAGACTCGGACAAGGGTGGGGACAACGCTGATTCGGGGGATCCGGACAAGAGCTTCGACCTGGATCGGGACGGTGGTTCCGCCGGGGACGGCCAGGATCCGCCGCGGTCGCCCGATGGTGAGGGGCGGCCGGGAGTGCGCAGGCAATTGCCGGGGTCGGCGATGCGTTCGCACATTCCGCATCCGCCGCACGAGTACGAGGTCGAGCTCGACGTGCCGGTGTTCGACGCCGTCCAATGGCCGGTGCCGCCGCTGGCGCTGACGCCGGAGCCACCGCTGCCGCCGGAACCGCCGAGCCGGCCGGAACCGCCGAGCCAGCCGAATCCGCCGTGCCCGCCGGATCAGCCGAATCCGTCCGTGCCACCGAAACCGCCTCTGCCGCCGGGCGAACCGCTGCCGCCGGGCGAACCGCTGCCGCCGGGCGAACCGCTGCCGCCGGGCGAACCGCTGCCGCCGGGCGAACCGCTGCCGCCGGTTCCGCCCGTGCCACCGTTTCCGCCTGCGCCGCCGGTTCCGACGCTGCCGTCTGTACCGACGCTGCCGCCGGTACCGACGCTGCCACCTGTGCCGCCGGTACCGACTGAGCCGCCGCTTCCACCTGTGCCGCCGTGGCCGACGGAGCCGACGCCGACTGAGCCGACTCCGAACGAACCGACAGTGCCGTCGTGGCCGGTCCAGCCGACACCGCCCGGCGGAAATCCGAGTCTGCCGTCTCTTCCGCCGTGGGGAACGCAACCCCCTGGCTCAGGCATGCCGGACCAGCCGGGAAGCGGTCAGCCGTTCCCACCAGGCAATGGTCAGCCCTATCCGCCGGGTAGTGGTCAGCCGTACCCGCCGGGTAATGGTCAGCCGTTCCCGCCTGGAAGTGGCCAGCCGTACCCGCCGGGTAACGGTCAGCCGTTCCCCGGTAGTGGTCAGCCGTACCCCGGTAACGGTCAGCCGTACCCACCTGGAAGTTCTCACCCGTACCCACCCGGCAACGGTCAGCCGTACGCGCCGGGCAATGGTCAGCCACCGGGTAACGGTCAGCTCTACCCTCCGGCGAACGGGAACCCGGCCCTCGACCAATCCGGTTGGCAGCAGCCGGGTACCGGCAATCCGCAGGGTGGTGCGCCGATGTATCCGCCGCCCGCGATGCCGCCTGCCGGTGGGCAGGGCGATGCCCGCAGGCCGTATCGGCCGGAGTATCAGCCGCCGACCGAGCACATCGTGCTGCTCGTCCGTCCGTACGGCGGTGGCGTGCTGGCCGAGTTCGATCCGCGGTCCGGCTCGTTGCGGCCCGCGGCGCCGGGACAGCTCGGTGCCGACGGCCTGTACGCCGATCTCGGTGGGGTGACGGTGATCTTCTATCGGCTCGCCGATCGGCTGATGGTGCAGGTCGGCGCTCAGCCGATCGAGCTCACCTGGGCCGCGCACGTGGGCTGGGAGCGTTCACGGCAGCGGATGACGCGGTTCACGGTCGCGGTCGACGGCAGGCCGATGGGTGAGCTGATCTACCGTTCGCTGCCGCCGGAGCTGGACCTCGGCCTGCTGATCCGTAACGTGGTTGCCGATCCGGCGGGCCGGATGACAATCTTCAGCGACCGAGTCTGATGCGATCGGAGAGGTTTCGAAGGTGAGTGACGATCCGATCGAACTGAGCGATCCGGATGTGGTGATCGACGCGGCGACCGGCAGGTTGTCGTATCGGGGTGAGCCCTACAGCGGCGCGGTGACCCAGACCCGCCCCGACGGCAGCTGGCGCGAGTACTGGAGCTACGACGACGGCGACCGCGACGGTGACTGGACGGGCTGGTACCCCGACGGCACCATGCGCTACAACGGCGAGTTCTACCGCAACCGGCCCGTGGGCACCTGGCAGGAGTGGTATCCCGACGGCGCCCGCCGCCTGGAGGACGTCTACGACATCGAGGGCACACTGCTCACCCACTCGGTCTGGAACCAGGCGGGCGAGGTGATCGAATTCGAGGACGAGCGCACCCGCAAGGGCATCGCGGCCGACGCGTTGCCCGCGGACGATCCCGCGTTCCGCTGGGACGACGAGGAAGGCCGTCTGTACTACGGCGACGAGCCGTTCACCGGCAGGCAGTTCCGCCGCCCGGCACCGAGCAGCCCCATCACCGAACTGGCCGGCTACACCGACGGCTACCCCGACGGTCCGACGCGCGGCTGGTACCTCGACGGCACCCCGCGCTACACCGGCGAGTACGCCGATCGGCACGAGGTGGGCCGCTGGCGCACCTGGTTCCCCACCGGGAATCGCAAGGAAGAAACCGTTTTCGCCCCCGACGGCGCGCTGCTCACCCGGACCGTGTGGGACGAGGCAGGCACCGTGACCGCGCGGTACGGCGAGAACCAGGACTAGGCAACAGGAGTGCGCAGTGGCTGACGAGCTGGCCGGGGATCCCGATGTCGGATTCACCCTCACCACGGTGGTGGCCGACGACGACGGGATCACGGATCGGGCCGCCGCCCTGAGTCATCGCATCGCGAAAACGCTGGCGGCGCTGGGTCCGCCGGGCTGGACCAAGGTCGAGGCTTCCTTCGCGCTGACGGCGGCGGCCGAGGTGTCGATGGTCGTGTTCCACGATGAGCAGGAGCGGTTCGCCCGGGTGTTCCCGAGCCCGGAACTGCTGGATCTGCTGCGTGAGCACCGGCACCTGTCCGCGTCGATGGGCGACGGGCCGTGGTGGCGCTACCTGCTCACGCTGAGCAACGCGGGCCGGATGAACGTCGAATTCGACTACGGCGACGACCCGTTCCCGGACGACCAGCTCTTCCCGCCGACGGTGTACCGCACCGACATCGAGATCTATCCGCGCGATCGGCTGCCGATCTGGCTGGCCGCCTACATCGGTCACGGTAACCGGCAGATCCGCACGCCGCTGGCCGCGGCCGAGCAGGCGCGTGCCGATACCGCGGCGGGCCGCACCGCCATCGGGTCGGCGCCGGACGTGGAATTCCCGCCGCTCGATCTCCTGGCCCGCCGGTGGGCGCTGATCGCCGCCGCGTTCGTCGCGATCGGCTCCAAGTGGGGGCCGCGCGTGACACCGGCCTTCCACGTCTTCGAGGGCTCGAAACACAGCGGCTCCACCCTGTGTCTGCTCCCGGGCGATCGTGCGGTGCTCTCCGGCGGGGTATGGGACGCACCGGAACTCGATGCCGTCTACAACAAAGACCTGCCGATGCCGCAGTTCTTTCTCGGGGCCCCCGACTGGGTCGCCGAGCCGGTGATCAACCGCCGCGCCGAGAACGGTCTGCTGAGTTTCTGCTACTGGTGGGAGGGCGGCCGCTGGTATCGGGGCGCGTCGGCGGGCGCCGACGCGCTCACGTCCGCCGTCCCCGGGATGTGGGACACCAGGACCGTCGTCGACGTGCTGACCGGCTTGCTCGGCGCGAAAGCGGGTCAGGCGCAGAAGGAAGCGGTCCCCGGCCTGGTCGAGGCCGCCGAGCGTGGGGCTGTGGCCAGGGAGGCGTTCACCCGCGTCTTTCCCGACGATGTCTACAACGTCGATTCCGCCTGGTTCCAGCTGAATCTCGCCGGTTCGGCGGGCACGCACACCGTCGGCCTGGCGACCTGACCTACGGCGTCGTGCTGTTGCGTGGGTGTGGCAGTTGTGGTGTGCTCGCTAACCGACGGGCTGGGCGCGACGGCCCGCGAGTCGGAGGGAACCGGGAATGGCCAACGAGCACGCCAAGGCGCAGATGGCGGACATCCTCGAGACTGTCCAGACCCAGATGCGTGCGATCGCGCAGGTCCAGCAGGACCGCGCCAAGATCATCGCCAGCGCCACCGTGCGCAAACGGGTGACGGTGACGGTCAACGCCGACTACAAAGTCATCGAGACCAAGTTCACCCCCGACATCGACGACCTCACCTACACCGAGATCGCCAAGGCCGTGACCGAGGCCGCGCAGCAGGCCTCGGTGGAGGTGGCCCGCAAGACACAGGCGCTGATGGCGCCGATCCAGAGCGAACGCGCCCGCCTGCCGAAGATCACCGAATTGGTCGACGACATGGACGGTTTCGCGATTCCGCAGCCGGTGGAAGCCTCGCTGGAGCCGCCCAACTCGCCTGAGCGGGAACGGCTCTCGACCGACGAAGAAGACGGATCCCGTGATCCGTCGCGGCCCGCTACCGACGCGGGCTGGTGATCGCGATGGTCGGAGATGGTCGAACCATCGCCACCAGTGAGATCGCTGCTGTACATGCGTAATTCATGTGACAGACCGTAGAATCGTTAGCAAGCCGTGCGAATCGGCGGTGTCGTGGTAGCGGTGCCAGGCGGGGCGCGAGGCGACACCGGTACGGACAGGGAGGGTCGACTTCATGACGGGACCATCGGCGCAGGATCAGTGGGCGGGGCTGCGTTCGGCAGCCTCGGACGGATCGCTGATGCTCGAGCCGTCGGCGTTGCCGAACCTGGTCGAAGCCGCCAACAACGCGCGTTACTGGGTCAACTCGGTGAAATCCCAGGTGGACATGGTCTCGAACCTGCCCGAGTTCTCCTCACTGGAGTCGGGTAAACAACTGTCGAAGCAGTTCGAAGGCAAGGCCGGTCAGCTGCAGACCGTACTCGGTAAGCACGAGACGGTCCTCGACAATGTCGCCAACACCTTTCTCGACGCGGCCCGGCATTACAAGGGCGCCGAGGACGGCAGCAAGGTGGATCTGGACGCGCTGCGTACCAAGATCGAGCAGGGCAGAAGCGCCGGCATGGCCAAGACGCCGCTGCCGCCCACGGTCCTCCAATTCCCGGCGGTGGCGACCGCGGTCAACCTGCCGAAGGTCCTGTCCGACGGCAAGACCTTCGATCCGGCCGGAATGAAGGCGGAGGGCCCCGGCGGCTACAACTACAACGAACTCCAGGCGATCATGAATTCGCTGTCGACGGTGCCCGGAAATCTGGCCCACACCGCGTTGTATTGGGGCAGGCTGGCAGGTTGGCTGAAAACGGGTTTCGACGACCTGAACGCCAAAGTCGAAGCGAGCAAGAAGAGCTGGACCAGCCCGGGCGGCGCCACGCGCGCCATGTCGGCGATGTCGGCCTACCACGAGGCCAACGGACTGCTGGTCGATCAGACCAAACAGGTGGCCGCAGCGCTGGATTACACCGTCGGCTGGATCAATGCCACCTCCAAAGGGCTGGCGACCGCGCTCATGTTGCCCCGGTGCTACTCCGATCCCAACGGCTCGCAGGCACAGGCCGACAAGGAGGCCTGCGCCAAGAACGGTCGCCAGGTCATGTGGAACACCTACGTTCCCGGACTCAACAGCACTACGAGCCACATTCCCACGCTGCCCGATCCGACCGCGCCGTCCTCCGGAAACGGAACCGGCAACGGGAACGGAAACGGCAACGGCAACGGAAGTGGGAACGGCTCCGGAAACGGCAGCGGGAGCGGCTCCGGTTCGGGGAGCGGGTCGGGTTCGGGCGACACCTCCGCCGCGTTCAAGAAGGCCATGGCGGAGCTGCAGGAACAGAAGTCCGGTAGCCAGCTGGGTAACGGCAGCGGGGATACCACGGGCAACGGCTCGCTGGGGTCGACCGGTTCGACGGGTTCGACGGGGTCGTCCTCGACCGATCAACTGACCTCGGCCCTGCAATCCGGTCTCGAACAGGCCAGTTCCGCCGCGCAGTCGGCCGTGGAACAGGCGACCTCGGCCGCGGAACAGAGTGCCCTGGCGGGTATTCCGAGCTCCGCGGCGCTCGGTTCCCTGCAGGACCAGGCCAAGAAGGCGCTCAGCGCGGCGAGCAAGGGCGGCGGTGGCGGCGGAGGCTCGGGTTCCGGCGGCGGTGGCGCCGGTGCGGGCGCCGCGCCGCTGTCGCCGAGCCTGGACAGCGCGTCCAAGCTGTTCCCGCGAGCTTCGGCCACCACGGGTATGGAGGGCTTCCGCACGGGCGTCGCGTCGTCGGCGGCCGGCTCGCCGATGGGTGGTATGCCGATGTCGCCGATGGGTGGCGCCGGCGGTGGTCAGGGCCAGCAGAAGGAACACAAGCGGGCCGACTACCTCGACTCGACGACCCACCTGGACGAAGCGCTCGGTGACGCGCCGATCGTCGCGAGGCCGGTGGTGGAACAGTGACGCCCACCTGGGAATTCACCGGCGACGAGTTCGATGCGCTGTGGGCAGGCATCGACGAGGAGTACATGCCGGACCCGTTCATCCACAGTAGTGAGCCGAGCACCTCCGATGAGGCGGAGTTCACGCTGAAACACAACTGGATGACGATCAAGCAGCGCTGGGGGCACGAGCTCGACGACATCATCGAGGTGCTCACGCATCCCGATATCCGGCTGATCGTGCGCGGGTACGGCGGTGGTGAGCGACTCACCGATCCCGCGTTCTCGGTGCGTATGCTCGCCGCGCGCAAGGGCGACGTGGGCTATCTGGTGCGTCAGCGTCCCGGCCGAACCCTGTACCACGCTGAGGGATTCGTGATCACCCGCCACGATGCGCTGTCCCTCGGTGACGTCGTCGCAGGCCACCTGCCCCAGGCGGAAGCGGGGCGCAGCCAGGAGATCCGCCTCGACGAACCGGCCGATGACCAGCTCGACCACTCGTACGGCCGCTCGCTGGTTCAGCACTACGACGACGATGCCGCGGTGCGGACGTTGACCTTTCAGCAGGCGCCGCTCGACCGCGACGGCTTCATCGACATCGAGCAGGGCTGGTCGCGATTCGGTCCGCGCGGCATCGTGCGCTTGCGGCTGGGCTGGCGCGACCTGACCGATGACGGTCGCTATGTGCTGGTGCCCGGCACGCCGCGGGTGGCTGTCGGCGCCGATCGCAGGCGGGTGGTGTCGCTGATCAACACTCAGATCGCGGAAGTTGTCAGAGCCATCAGGGACGATCGGGCGTAATGATGCCGGGCCAGACGGAAAGGGGAGCCGTGGACGAGTTTCCGACCGAGTTCAGCGCGTCGTCGGTGACGGGCGCGATCGTGGTGCGTACCACCGAGCAGGGACTGCCGGTGGGGATCACGGTGGATCGCGAACAGGTCCGTCGCGACCCGGCCGAGCTGGCCGCCGAGATCCTGCGGTTGTGCCAGAAGTCGGCGAAGCGGGCGGGTCTGGCGCGGCGTAATCAGCTGGCGGAGGCGGGGTTCGACCCGGCGTTGCTGGCGGCGACGGGACTGCCCACCGAGGCCGAGGTCGCGGCGGCGGAAATCGTCGAGGAGCAGGAATACGACACCGAGCCGGACAGCTGGCTGCGGTCGGTCTAGCGAGCGAAGAGGGGAGGACAAGGCGATGGTCGAGACCATGGACGAGCTGATCGCGAAGGTGCAGGGTCAGCTCTATCGGTTGCAGGATCTGGCCGATGCCACCAACGGCATCCGGGCGCAGGAGGTTTCGCCCGACGGCGCGGTGACGGTGACGGTCGACGGCGCGGGCGCGCTGGTCGGGCTCGAGTTCAGCGCGGCGATCGCCAAGTTGTCACCGGCTGATTTCGAGCGCGTGCTGGTACAGACCGCGCGGGCCGCCGCGCATCGCGCCTTCGGTGAGCGAGCCGAGCTGGTAACGGCGTACAACCGGGCAGGCACGTGAGATTCAACTGATCTTCACCGCAGATTTGTGTGGTGTCAGGGCCGGACGGGTAGATAAAGTAACGAAACACCATGGGCTGTTTCGAGATTGGACGATAGCCATGAACCATGTTGCGGTAGTTCCGGACGCAGTTCGTGCGTACGCGGGTGCCTCGGCCACGATGGCGGCGGGGGTCGCCCAGGCAGGCGCGGTCGACCAGGTCGCCACGATGGCCGCCGCGGTGCCCGTGTTCGGCCTGATCGGCCAGGAATTCCTGATGTCGTTCGCGTACGCGCAGGCCAACCACCTCACCTCGGTGGCCCAGCTGGCCGCGGTGCACGCGGGTACCGCGTTGACCGCTACCCAGGCCGCCGCTACCTATGAGGGCGCCGACGGCGCGTCCAAGCTGGGTATCTCGGCGGTCGATCAGTAGCGATGACGTATCCAGGGGGAGATTCGGCCGGCGTGGCAGCGTCGGTCGATCCGACTGTGCTCGAGGTGCTGCGCGGTAGTTCGTTCGCGCCGATGCTCGATCAGCCGGTGAGTCAGGTGCTCGGCTCGATGGGGTTGCCGCAGCTGCCGCAGCTGCCCGAGTTCATCCAGCTGCCGGAGATGCCCGCGCTGCCGACGATCGATCTGACGGCGCTGATGCAGCCACTCACCGAGCTGGCCTCCGCGTTCGGCACCGGTGCGCTCGGGAGCACCGGCGCGACCTCGGGCACCGGCACGTCGAGCAATCCCGCTGAGGCACTGACGAATATCTCCTCGGTGCTCGAGACCGTGATGTCGCTCGGCTCGACCGCGCTGCAGACGGTGATGCAGCTGTGGCAGAGCTCCGCGGCGACGGAGGCGACCACCAAGGCGACCGCGGCCCAGGCCGACGGCGCCAAGCTCGCCACCCAGAGCACCCAGGAGAAGGCCGTGCTCGCCCAGGCGGCGGGCAATGTCGCCGTCGGCGGCGCCAAGCTGGCCGCGGTGATCGCCCGGTACTCGGCCACCCTGGCGCTCGCTCCGCTCTACGTGCTCACCCCGGGTGGTCAGGCGGTGCTGATCGCGGCGACCATGGAGGCGATGGCGGAGGGTCTGGCGATCACGGCCGAGACCAAGGCCGAGATGGTGGCGCGCAGCGGCGAGATGGTGCAGGCGGGTGAGAAGGTCGAGGTGACCAACGCGCCGTCCGGCGTCGACGCGAGCAGCGAGTCGCTGAGTCAGCTGATGAGCCTGATCACGCCGTTGATCAGCACCGCGAGCACCGCGGTCTCCTCGCTCGGTTCACTTGCCGAACAGGTGAGTTCACTGTCGACCAGCACCACCGGCTCGACGACCACCGGCACCGAGATCTCCGCGACCGGTGAGGAATCCGCCGAGGAACTGGCCGCCGCGAGTGGTGTAGGCGGGGGCGGCGGTGCGATCGGTGGGGTCGGTGCGATCGGCGGCGCCGGGTCGTCGTCGTCACCACTGAGTCCGTGGCAGGGCGGTCGCGCCAGTGGTCTGTCCACCGTGGGTGCCACCGGCGCGGTCGGTGGCGCGGGCGGCACCACCTCCGGCGGCGCGAACATGACCACGGCATCGGCCGGCGGCTCGTCGCCGGGAATGATGCCGATGGGCGGTGCCGGTGCGGGCATGCCGATGGCGCGCGCGGTGGAGGGCGGCGGCAACGAGGCCGTGCACTCGCAGCTGGTCACCGGAAATCACGGCGACGAAGTCGTCGGCCAGATCGCGGGGGTGGCGACCCCGGTCGTCGGCGCCGCCGAACCGGTGGTCACCGATGCTCCGCCGGACAAAGAACTCTCACTGTGACGCGGCACGACCATGACAGGAGTGGCAGATGAGTAACACCTTCGAATTCGATTCGGCCGCGGCGAGCAAAGCCGCGGCAGCGCTGGACGGCATCGCCGACCGGCTCACCACCGAACTGACCGCCGTGGCACCGACGCTGCACGTGGCACCGGCCGGTACCGAGGAGGTGTCGGTGCGTGCCGCGAACACGGCCAACGGCGTCGCCGACGACTACCTGACCGGAGCCGAGGCGGGTGCGCACGAGATGAACAAGCTCGCCGCCACCCTGCGCGCGCAGGTGAGCGAGTTCGACCAGATGGAAACCGACAACACCAGCGGCTTCAACGGATAATGATCGAACCACCGCAGCCCGGCTTCACCGGAGTGGTGTGGGAGGCGCGCGAGCCGGACAAGCTCGCCACCGACCTCACCGCCGGTGCCGGACCGATGCCGATGGCCGACGCGGCCGCCGCCTGGACGCGGCTCGCCGCGGCCTTCGGCGCGGCCGTGCTCGACTACGAGCAGGTGCTGCAGACCTTGCGTGGCTCCTGGAAGTCCGGGAGCAGCGAGCTCGTGTGGGAACGGATCTCGACGCTGCGCGAGTGGTTGCTCGAGACCGCGGCGGCCGCGACCGCCAACGCGGCCAGGATGCAAGCCCAGGTCCTCGCCTACGAGGTGGCGGCCATCGCCATGCCCAATACCGCCGACATCGCCGCGATCACGGCGATGCAGCAGGCGCTGGAACAGGTCGGCGCCGCCCTCGGTGCGCCGATCAAGGCCATCGCGGCGCAGACCGACGCCGATGCCGACATGGCCAAAGCCGTTGCCTCCCGGGTGATGCGCAGCTACGAGGCGGCCACCGAACCGCTGGCGACGCCGTGGTTGCACGCGCCGCCGCCGCCGATCGCCCCGGAAGCCGCGCTCACCGGCGAGAAGTCGGGCCAGAGCGCGTCGCCGACGCCGACGGCCGGGGCGATGCCCGGGATCGGCGCGATCGGCCTCGGCGCGCTGCCGTCGATGCCGGCTCCGGTGCAAACCGCCTACCGTGCGCCGACTTTCGTTCAGTCCGCGACCACGGTGAATGCCACGACGCAGGCGGCCCCGGTCACCACCACCCCTGCCGGCCAGTCCGCGCCGCTCGTCCCCGGCGCGATGGCGCAGGGCGGAGGCCAGGACTCGGCTGCCCGCTTCCCGCGCGCGGGCCTCGCCTACGAGGAGTCCGACCAGCTGGTCGCCGAAGGCGAGATCCAGGCCGCGCCCGCGGTGCTCGGCGTCGCCGAGCGCGCCGCCGCGCAGACCGGCGGCACCGCCACCGCGGAGGGACGGCCATGACCACGCTCACCAACGACGCGCTGCTCGCGGTCGCCGACCGGCTCGGTGTGCAGACCCTGCCGCTGGTGCTCGCCGTCGGCCCGCAGCAGGACACCTTCGACGCCTGGCGCGCGGCCCGCGACGCCACGGTCGCCGAACTCACCGCCACCGGCATCTTCGACAGCTACGGCGATGTCGAACCCGACCTGGCGGGCGCGCTGCACACCCTGGCCCAGCCCGACGCCGAACTCGTCGCCCGTGGCTACGGTGACGACGGCAGGCGGCGAATCTGCCTGGCTCGCCGCGGTTCCGGTCACGCCAGCGCGGTACGCATCGGCGAGACCTTCGAGATCGCCACCGATGCCATCGACGGATCCGACCGCGAACTCGCCCGCCTGCTACTGGCCGCGCTGCCGACCTGCGCGCCCGCCGAGGTAGCGCCGGTGAGCGTCGCGGCCGACGACCTGGCGGCGCGCCTCGACGCGGCCGACACAACTTCCCAGTACGTGGACGCGATGTATGCGCTCGGTATCGACGCGCACCAGGCGACCGTGCTCGGCGCGGCCTTCGGCACCTGCCATGGCTACACCGAGATCGTCGCCGTAGTCCACCACGACGGGCTGACCACCCGAGCCCCTGGCGCGGTCGCGGTGTACGACACCGCGCGCGGCCGGATCGTCGTAGCGCCGATGACGGCGCCCGACGGGCAGGTGTGGTCGACCATCACGCCGGGCACCGATCACCGCCTCACGCAGGCAATCGGTGCGCTCCTCGAGGGGCTTCCCGGTGGGGGGTGGCGGCCAGATTAAGCCATCTCTCGTTTCAACCATCAAGTAGGAAAGGTTCGGCACATGCCCCCTCAGGGACCAGTAGGTGTAGAAGCCGGCGGCGTAGACGGCGTCGTCTCCAAGCTCGAAGGCAGCATCAACAACCTCCGCACGTCGGTCAGCCAGATCGATGACGCCGCCCAGGCCGTGCTCCGCGGCTGGAAGGGTGACGCCTCCGACGAGTTCGTGAAGGTCGCCCAGGCCTGGCACGACGAGTCCGACGCGCTGAACAAGAAGTTCGACCGGCTCACCGAAGCGGTCAGCTCCGGTAAGTCCACGCTGGTGAACATGGACAGCGCAGGCCTGTCCGGTGGTGGTTCCACCGGCGGCGGCAGCAGCTACACCAATCTCTGACCGCGAATCAGAAACGAACAGGAACTGAGCTCATGACCATTCTTTATGATCCCGCGGCGATGAACGAGCTGTTCAGCGACCTGCAGACCTACGGCGGGAAGATGAAGGGCGAAATCGACGAACTCGAGGGCGCCGCTTCGGATTTCCGCAACAACCTGCAGGGTGACCAGGCGATCTCGACCTTCGACACCGCGCACAAGAACGTCACCACCGAGCTGACCGACACCCTCGACAAGCTCGACAAGCTCGCCGCTCAGGTCGAGTCCGCGCTGAACCGCGCACTCGAGGCCGACGGCAAGGTCGGCGACGGTTTCGCTGATTTCTAGGAGCTGAGTTATTGGAGCGCTGGTGCGCTCGAGCGCGGCCCCTGAGGGGCCACCCGAAAAACGGGGCGGGACTCGTGCCTTCGGCAC